>JAHEEB010000265.1:1414-6308 GCA_024640925.1 Bacteroidota bacterium
CGGTAATGTATATCTTTTTAACATTCTTATAACTTGAGAATTTATTAAGCATTCGGGAAATACCTTCAGGATAAACTTCCATTTTCATAGAATTTACAGGGGCATTTCGTTTTTCAGGTTCAATTTGGGTTGCAAACATAGGCGGAACAATTCCAGCTTTGGCAACCACTCTGAAATAATACTGTAATCCAATAAAATCAAAGTCGGCACATAGTAGTTTATCGTCACCGGGCAGGTAATATTTTTCAAGATTTTTTAAATAGGGAAGTGTATCAACAGGGTATCCAAGTCCCAGTGCCGGTTCAATAAATAATCGATTCAATGCGGCGTCGACACGCTTTGCAGCATCAATGTTTTTTTGTTTCTCATCTAGTGGTTCAACCACTGAGCAGGAAAATGCAGAACCTACCTGCGAATCAGAAATTATTTCTTTTAATATTCTAGCTCCAGAAGATTGACATAATGTGGCATGGTGCACTGCCGGCATAAAATTTCGTAATCCGATTCTGCCGGGAGCATGAATGCCCAGCAGATAGCCAAAAGAGGTAAAACCCATAGGTTCATTGAGTATAATCCAGTTCTTTACCCTGTCACCAAAACTATTGGCGGCTAAAGAACAATACTCCTCGAACCACCCGGTAATATCCCTGTTTGTCCAACCGCCTTTATCTTCGAGAGCTTGCGGCAAATCCCAATGATAAAGCGTTACCCAAGGGGTTATGTTTCTTTCAAGGCAAGAATCTATCAACCTGTTATAGAAATCAATTCCTTTCTGGTTTGGAATACCAGTTCCTTCAGGCAAAATTCTTGACCATGAAAGAGAGAATCGGAAAGCATTAAAATTCAGCTTTTGCATCCATGAAATATCTTCAGGATAACGATGATAAAAATCTGTAGCCACACGAGCATTCTCGTTGTTTTTAATCTTCCCTTTCCTGTCAGTAAATGTATCCCAGATTGAGGGTGAACGTCCGTCTTCGTTCCATGCGCCTTCGGTCTGAAATGCTGCACTTGCAGTGCCCCAGACAAAATCATTCCCAAATAATGATGCTGAAAGTGAAGAATCTAATGTTAAATCTGAATTGCCTTTCAATGTAAAGTGAGGATAAATAATTAGTCCGCCTGTTAAGGCTGAAATTCGCTGTATAAAACTGCGTCGGGTTAACATGAATTCCAGAGTTTATTTAGCGGAATCGATTACCTCCTGTTCGTTAACGGCAGGTAGGGACAGAGAATACTCTTTTGTCCATTGGTTTTCTTTTAGCACTCCGTTTATATAAGTCTCGAAAATAAGATTAATTATTTTAGCTGTATTATCAGGATAATTTATCTCAATCCGAAAATCCGATACAACCCAGTCACGCAGTGTATCGACATGTTTCTCTTTTAATTTCTTGATTACCGGAATTCCCATAGCTTTTAATGCAGCTGCATTGCATTGCTGTTCATATTGATTCTGCATAGGAATAACCAGAAGCTTTTTACCCAGAAACATAGCTTCAGCCGGTGTTTCAAAACCAGCGCCACACAACACCCCAGTTGATGAAGCCATACTTTTAATAAAGCCATCATTGGTTATCGGGTAAATCTCAATGTTTTTATTTATTATAACTTGTTTTGCATTCTTTGAAAAGATTTGCCAGCGAATTCCATCATCAACCAGGCTAAGAATTTCTGAAATAAAATCATCGTTGTACGAAGGCAGGTAAACAGTGTAATGGTCTCCGTTGGTATTCTTTATATTCCTGATTTCGCTTCGGATAACCGGAGTAAAAATATCATTGGAATATCTGCTGAAATGCAAACCAAATTTCAGGGTAGAGGGGGCATAATTTTTCAGGATAAATTTTCCGAGAAAATCTTTCTTTTTCGGTTTCGGAACATTTTTATCCAACAATGCACACTGGTGACTAAAAGATATGCAGGGAACTTTGTTAAGATAACAAGCCCAGGCAGAAACAGGCTCAAAATCGTTAATTACAAAATCATAATCACCAACCGGAACCGTGTGGATTTCTTCCATAAACTTCTTGTAGTTCGCTTCTATGTATGTATTCCAGATATCAACGCCACCTTTTTTCCCAAAAATAAAACTTAGACCCCGCAATCTGTATTTTACTTCAAAAGGTAGGTCAACATCAGCCTGGTAACCGCTGACCAACAAATCTACTTCACATTTGTTCCTGAGTAGTGGAATTATCTCACGTGCCCTGCTTAAATGGCCATTGCCTGTTCCTTGTATCGCATAGAGAACTTTCATACTTCTATTTTATTTTTTTATTAGCATTTTTATCTCTTTGTCTATTTATCATGCATGTTTTTCACCCACCTCATCTCGATCTCATTATGCATTTTTCCAATTTAATTATACATTTTTTCAATCTCATTGCATATTTAAAACCGGTATGGTGTTTACATAAATAACATTATACTCCTACACTAATCAGAAATCGATGTCTTTCGTCATGCAATAGATGTCTTTCGTTCTGCAATGGATGTCTTTCGTTGTGCAATAGATGTCTTTTGTCATGCAATGGATGTCTTTCGTTGTGCAATGGATGTTTTTCGTTCTGCAATGGATGTCTTTCGTAGTGCAATGGATGTCTTTCGATCTGCAATGGATGTCTTTCGTTGTGCAATGAAAGTCTTTCGTTCTGCAATGGATGTCTTTCGTTGTGCAATGAAAGTCTTTCGTTGTGCAATAGATGTCTTTTGTCATGCAATGGATGTCTTTTGTTACGCAAATGGGAATCTATCTAATTTACACTCCTTTTTCAATCTCTTTATCTATTTTATAAAATACATTATGTGTTTTTTCAATCTCTTTGCATATTTTTTCGATCTAATTGTCTCTGATTTCGATCTCATTGTGTATTCTTTCACTCTCTTTGTCTATTTTATCAATCCATCAAGTTATTTTAAGACAAGTTAAATATGAAACATCATATAGAGAAAACATCCATAATTTAATTTTGAAAATCGCGAATCATTCGTTTAAAGATTTCCTTATTATTCATATCCTCCAGTGAGTTTGATGATTCATCTTCAGATTCCTGGTTATGCAAAGCCAAATCGTTATTGTAGTAATATATTTTCCAGTCACCCTTGTTATATTCAAGTGCGGTTAAGTTTTCAATCCAGTCACCTGAATTTAAATACATGATTGAGTTTCCTTTCAGATCTTTTATTTCGCGCATTTCCGGATGGTGAATATGTCCGCAAACGATACAATTATATTCTTTATGAATGGCTAGCGCTGCAGCCGTTTCTTCAAAATTATTGATGTATTTTAATGCGGTTTTTACATTATCTTTTATTTTTTTAGATAGCGATACTTTGCCTCGTCCAACTAATTTACTGATATAATTAATGAAAACATTAAGTACTATCAAAGCATCATAACTTACCGCGCCTAATTTTGCCAACCATTTCGAATTCTTCATAATAACATCGAATACATCACCGTGAAAAATCCAGATTTTCTGACCATTCAATTCTAACGATATATTGTTTACAATTTCCAGTCCACCCATTTGCATGCCGGCAAACTTCCGTAGTGTTTCATCATGATTGCCTGTAACATAATAAACTTTAGTTCCTTTAGTGGCTAATCCAATCAGGTATTTTATAACCTTCATGTGCGATTTTGGCCAATAATGTTTCTTAAATTGCCAAATATCAATTATATCACCATTCAATACTAACATTTCGGTTTTTATACTTTTTAAATACCTTAGCAATTCCTTGGCATGACAACCATATGTGCCCAAATGTACATCAGAGATAACTACCAGTTTAACTTTTCTTTTTTTCTCATTCATTAAAAAAATCTTAAATATCTGGTACAAAGGAATAAATTATTTATGTCTTTTGTGTTAACTGGGTATTAAGTTAGTGTAAAGAAAAGTATAGAACTTTAACCAAACCTATGGAAACAAAAAAAGGCCACCCCTTTCGGAATAGCCTCGGTATAGTTTATTTGTGGTTTTTTGTTTTATTTTTTGGTGATTTTTATTGCACTGACTTTAGATTCTGATTTAATTGTAACAATATAAATCCCGTTCTTCAAATCCTCAATATTTATCGAAAGAATTTCATTTGTTGACTCAACTACCTTTACTTGTTGACCACTCAAATCGCATATACTTACACAAATTTGTTCCATGTTGAAATTTGTGATATTGATTATGTCCGATGATGGATTTGGATATATTTCAAATGAACATTCCGAATCAGTTATTTCAGAATTTTGATCTTCTTCTTCCGTTGATTTAAATCCGGAATTACAACTACTATTTACCTTTACAAATATTGGGTTTGAATAAAACCATAAATCAGCAAAAGCCTTTGCGGCATTATTACTGCCTAAAAGTGCATCTGCCATAGGATTTCCTGCGCTGTCGGTTTCATTTTCAACGCTTATTCCAAGGTTTGTACCACGAAGCCTGAAATACATATCGGAGCTTACATTTTTAACAACATAATAAATTTCATACCAACCATTGCCTCTATTTATCCATTTACTACTTGTCAAGCCGTTTGAATCTTTTATTCCTCCCTGTGCATCAAAACGGGCTATTACATTGGTTTTTTCTGTATTATCGACCTGGTACATTGAATCGGCAGCGGCATATTTTGCATGTAAATACCCGGCTATCAGGTCGACATGGTTTAGTTCCGGCATCGTATAATCGCTATATGTATTAAAGTTCTTTCCTTTGGGATCATGCACCCTGATGCTTATTACAAGAGTTTTATCTCTCAGATTAATGGTTTGTCCCATTACTCCCCAGCTATTTTTACTAAATGCATTAAACTGAAGGTTATCTATTAAATCGCCTGTTACAATCCAGCTGTTGCCGGAACGAAGACCTTTATATAACGATGAATAATT
>JAHEEB010000266.1:0-4876 GCA_024640925.1 Bacteroidota bacterium
ATTGTGTTTATCTGTTTATATGCACTTCCAGTAACAGTAAGTTTTTGGTTTACCTGGTAATTCCCAGCTGTAAACAAATAAAACTGGGTCATTGGCATAAGCTTTCCTGAATTTGTTTCATTAGACTTATTTACAGGATAAAAAGCACTATAACCAGCTGTAACACCAGCAAACACTTTAAACTTGTCGGTAACAGGATAACTCATATAAGGCGAGAAGTACATCATTGGTCCTGAATAGCCTTTCGAAAATACATAGGACATATCGAGGTTTGCACCGATATGAATTTTTTTAACAGGCTGTTCCTGAGTAGTAATACTGACTGCCGAACTATCAGGCATTTCAAGTAATTCAATAGCTGACCTTGAATCCTGTGCTCCTGACCATTTTACTGTTAATATTAACAGTCCGAATATTATTGCTTTTGTTCTCATTTTAACCAATATCTGATGTAAATATATAAAAGTTACTTCGATTTACTATCGAGTCGGTTGACCTGATATACTCCTTTTAAAGAACTCAGTTTTCTTATTAAGGATTCAAGGTGGTTAACATCCCGGACAACCAGTCCCAGCAATCCTTTAAATTCACCATCTTCCACATCAAATTTTATTGAACGGATACTTACCCCCATATCTTTCGATAATACCTCCGATATTCCATTTAACAAACCAGACTGATCTTCTCCACTGATTTTCAAATCAACAGGGAATATAGATGTTGTGCTTTTTCGCGACCATCTGGCACTCACAACCCTATAACCATATTTACCAATCAGCTGCACTGCGTTCGGACAGTTTGTTCTGTGAATCTTAATCCCTTCGTTAATAGTAACAAATCCAAAAATGTTATCACCCATAATAGGGTTGCAACATTTTGCCAGCTTGTAATCGATATTAACTACCTTTTCATCAATAACCAAATATTGATCATAACGATCTTCCGTCGATACCTGTTTTGAAGCTTCAAGGTTCTCTATAGCTTGTTTGTCCTCATCAACAACAATTTCAGATTCGTTCAGTGTGTCTTTTACCTCGGCCATATCAATTTTATTAATCGATACCAGATAATAAAACTCCTGTGCATTCGGCAATTTAAATTTCTTTAAAAGTTTTCGAACCGCTTCATCATTGTATTCAATCTTCCAGTTTTTAAACCTTCTTTTTATAGTTTCTTTGCCATTTTCGGCTTCTCTTACTTTTTCTTCGCTAAGTACTTGCCTTACTTTCTTTTGTGCCTTTGATGTAACAATATAATTTAACCAGTCGAGATTTGGTTTTTGGGTTTTGGAGGTAAGAATCTCAACCCTGTCACCATTTTGAAGTTTGTGCCGTATAGGTACAACACGTCCGTTCACTTTTGCTCCAATACATGTAGAACCAACTTCGGTATGAATATCATATGCAAAATCGAGAACTGAAGCATTAGCAGGAAATTTTTTTAAATCACCCTTAGGAGTAAAAACAAATATTTCTTTTGAATAAAGACTTAGTTTAAAGTCATCAATAAAATCACCTGCATCTGGTTCCGGAGTTTCAAGTATTTCCCTGATTTTGTTAAGCCAACCTTCCAGCCCCTTCTCGCCTTCAACACCTTTATATTTCCAATGAGCAGCAACACCTTTCTCTGCAATTTCGTTCATGCGTTCTGTTCGAATCTGCACCTCAACCCATCTTCCGTCAGGACCAATTACTGTTGTATGAAGAGATTCGTAACCGTTAGTTTTTGGAACAGATATCCAATCTCGCATGCGCAAGGGATTAGGTTGGTATATATCTGTAACAGTTGAATATACCTGCCAGCAATCAGCTTTCTCACTTTTTAGTTCACTTCTGATAATAATACGAATAGCAAATAAGTCGTAGATATCTTCAAATTCTACTTCTTTTTTCTGCATTTTATTCCATATAGAATGTATTGATTTTGGTCTTCCCTTTATCTCAAATTTAAATCCGTGATTTTCAAGTTTTTCTTTAATTGGCTTAATGAATTCTTCAACAAACTTTTTACGTGAGTTCATTGTTTCATCGAGTTTACGGGCAATCATATCATAGGTCTCCCTATCTTTGTATTTTAGAGAAAGATCTTCCATTTCCGATTTTACCAGGTACAAACCTAATCTATGAGCCAGTGGAGCATATAAATATGAGGCTTCAGAAGCAATACGAATTTTATCTTCCTGATTCATGAATTTCATCATTCTCATGAGTTCAAGTTGCTCTGCCAAAATAATTAGAATAACCCGCACATCTTTTGCCAGGTTAAGTAAAAGCCGCCTAAAGTTTTCGGCTTGCGAAGACACGGTTTTTTCTCCAATACCCGAAACATTCGCTAATCCTAAAACAATGAGTGATACATCTTTTCCATACTCTTTTTCAATAGCTTTAAAGTCAAATGATTTATCAATTATTGAATGAAATAACATCATACTAATTACAGAAGTACGGCCCAATCCAATATCTTTTACAGCTATTCGGGCTGCATTAATAACGGAAAGAATAATATCCTTTTTATTTTTAACAACTTCATCTCCACGTGAATTTAAAAGTGAGATGAAAGCTTTTTCAATAAATTCAAAAGATCCTTTTTCGTTACGTTTCTTTAAATCGTCGAGCAGGCTATTATAAGCATTGCGGTATTTTTCTTTATATAATTCTATTGGTTCAGTCATTCAAAATATCTTTTTATACAAAAGTAAGGATTTGCCTGTCGAAAACCTTAATCAATCTATTAAAGAATATAAAAAAGGAATCAATTTATAAGCTTAAGCTTCCAGCAACTCGAATCCAGTAGCTTTATCAATTACCCTTGTTCCTTTATTTTCAAGTAATTCAACAATCACAACTTCAATAACATGCCATGCTCTGACCCCGGATCGTGCATCTCCACAAATTGTTTTGTCTTCTCTACCACATGCTATATGTAAATGAAGTTTAGGTTTTCCTCCAGAACCAGGGAAAATAGTGCCATTTCCAACAATTTCATGCATATCCCCGATTGGAGTTTCAATAGGCACAATTATTTTCGCCCTGCTTTCTTCTGGTCCGGTAATAACAATGCTACCCTTATCAATGCCTCCAAGTACCTGTACATATGCTCTTTCTATACCTTCAGATTCTGCCAGTTTCTCGATTGATGCCTGGAGTATTTCACCATCGTGAAGCCGAACAATAAATATACGGCCTTGCTTTGCTGTAGAATATATCATATTTAAAATCTTATGTATTTATATTTGTAGACAAATGTAAAGAGGATTAGCTTAGTTTTGCAAGAATATTTTATATGGGATATAGAGAAGTTGATATGAGAATACCTTTATCTGTTTCTGACAAAGAGTTAAAACAGATAATCGGGAAAAAGGAGTGTTTAAAAAACTTCACTTACCAAATCATCTTAAAAAGTCTGGATGCCCGCAACAAACAAAAAATTTGCTGGCAATACCGCATTGGCATTCAATCAGACGAAATACTATCTGGTCAACCACCAACTGTTGAAGAAATAGAAATACCACATAAAAAATATTCTCAATCGGCTTTAGTCACAGGAAGTGGTCCTGCTGGAATCTTTTGTGCCATAGTATTGGCAGAAGCCGGAATGAAAGTTACCCTTATAGAAAGGGGTGATAATGTTCATCATCGAAGAATGAGTATTCAATCCTTTGAATCTACTGGTATTCTGGATGAATGTAATAATTATTCCTTTGGAGAAGGTGGAGCAGGAACCTTTTCAGATGGTAAGCTTACTTCAAGAACTAAAGGTATTTCTGCCTATCGAAATTATATTTTTAAAAAATTCATTGATTCTGGAGCGCCTGCTGAAATATCGTACATGACACATCCTCATCTTGGCAGTGATAACCTTTATAAGATAACAACCAACCTTCGGAAAAAATTAGAGGACCTGGGTGGTTCGGTTCTTTTTAATACCAAACTAGATGATTTATCTATCAGTGAAAATAAAATAAAGACAGCCATAACATCAACAGGATCATTAGAAAGTGATTTTTTTGTAGTTGCTCCAGGCCATTCATCTTACGAAACATACAAGATGCTCATTAAAAGGGGTATTCCCTTCCAGGTAAAAAATTTTGCAATAGGTATGCGTGCTGAACATCCGCAAATATTAATTAACAAAGCACAATGGGGAGTTGAAAAATTGCCAGGAGTTAAAGCTGCTGAATATCGTTTAACAGCAGTTGATGAAGAAAACAATCCGGTATATTCGTTTTGTATGTGCCCGGGTGGCACAGTTGTGCCAGCCACTGCCTATAAACACACAAATATTGTTAATGGTATGAGTCTTTACCAGCGAAACAGCAAATGGGCCAATGCTGCCATTGTTGCAGGCATTCATCCATGGGAACTAACCGGTAATGAAAGTACTCCAATTGAAGTCCTGGAATGGCTTGAAAAACTTGAATCTTTATTTTATAGTTACTCAAATAGTTATAATGCACCAGCTGTGCTCATTCACGATTTCATTCAGAATAAATCATCGCAGTCGTTGCCGGAATCAAGCTATCCGTTTAACTTAGTTTCTGCCGATATACATCAACTTCTTCCAGCTAAAATCATAAAAACCATGCAAACCGGACTAAATTATTTTTCCCATAAATTAAAAGGATTTGAATCGGGTGTATTGATTGGACTGGAAAGTAAAACTTCTTCACCTGTTCAGGTTGTGCGCGATAAAGAATTATTATATAGTGGTTACAAAAATTTTTTTTTGGCCGGAGAGGGGAGCGGATGGGCTGGTGGAATCATCAGTAGCGCAGTAGATGGTATAAAGGTAGCACAAAAGATATTAACAATAGCAAAATAGTTTTATTGAGATGAAATGATATATTTGCAAACACCAAAAACTAATACAAATCTTA
>JAHEEB010000266.1:4886-6302 GCA_024640925.1 Bacteroidota bacterium
GTTCTGTGTATTTCAGGGATTACTTTTTCACAAACACAAACTCAAACACAAACCAAACAAACTGAAAACAAGGGGAAAGAAGTAAGTCTGATGCCTCAGGCGGGCGATTGGGGTGTAGGAATAGATGCAACTCCCTTTTTTCAGTATTTCGGAAACTTGTTATCCCAAAATGGAAATCCATATGTGCCCGGATTTGCATTCACAGCCCAATACCCAGGTTCACTTTATGTTAAGTACAAACCTTCGTCAAAAACTACTTTACGTATGATTATAAATCTGGGTGTATCATACGATGTTGACAGAACACCCAATAATTCCAACCCGGCTGAGTATAATGAATATAAAACAACTGCTTTAGCACTGGGAGCTATATTCGGTTTCGAGAAGAACCTAAGTATTGTTGGTCGGGTAAATGCATTCTATGGTTTTCAGGGAGGTGTACAGAAAATACCGTTTACATCCGGTACTGTTACTGGTAAAATTGAATTTACCAATAAAGTAAATGCCACTCAGAATTATATTGAAGAAGGTGGTAATCAACTACAATTTGTTGCTGGAGGTTTCGGAGGGTTGGAATTTTTTTTCCTGCCCCGTGTTGCTCTGGCTGGTGAAGTAGGAATAGATTTAAATGCTTATTATCAAGATAAGAGGGAAAGTACCACTGGTTCAGCTGCAGCAGAAATTGTAGATTATGGTGGTTTTGGTGTTAACCTAAAACCAGTTGCCAGTGGAAACCTGAGCATTTTTATTTATTTTTAAAACATTAATTATCTGCATATTATAAAAAATCTCAAAGTTTTTTAAGATTTTTTTCATTTTTGAGGATTACAAAAGAGGTATAAGTGGAATTAATATATGGAAGGATTACAAAAATATGCTTTGACACCTACATCTCATGAAATTCAATTTACAATATAGTTAGAGTTTTATAATATATTGTAGTTTCTGAAAAAGTTAGGCTAATAAATAAAAGTTAATCCATGAATTTCAAAAGGTATTCTTTCTCATGCCCCTCGATAAAGGGGCGTTTTTTTTATAGCCTGCCGTCTTACAATTCTATCTGACTAAACATTAATAATTTGCTGATTACTCCTTTTTGTAATGTTTTGGAATTTAGGTTAAATCCATTACTATCATTAAATTTTTGTTTTAATAACTCATTAAATTTCAATACATTATTAAATTTATTGAAAATATTTTATATTTTTTTCTGTTTTGAGGATTACAAAATGAATGTATGTGGAATTAATATATAGAAAGATTACATAAAAAGCTATGACACCTAAATAAATATCATTGAAGTTCGATTTACAATATAGTTAGAGTCATTAATAAATTGTGTATTGTAGTTATTGAAAGTTAAGCCAATTTTACATCTGGTAGTTATTAAAATGAATTTCAAACGTTTTTTCTCAC
>JAHEEB010001011.1 GCA_024640925.1 Bacteroidota bacterium
CTTAAATCTTCAGGTTTATCAATAAAATTGAGGGTGTCTACATCAATAATCATAATCTTTCCTAAATTATAGGCATCTAACCAAGACTCGTACCGTTCATTCAGTTTTTTCAAATAATCGATTCGGATAGCATCTTCGTATTTTCTCCCTCTTTTTTCAATTTGTCTCACAAGAGTAGGAACCGAGGCTCTAAGATATATTACTAAATCGGGTGGTTCAATAAGAGACGAAACCAGGTTAAACAAAGTAAAATAATTCTCGAAATCGCGAGTGGACATCAGCCCCATTGAATGAAGGTTAGGAGCAAAAATATAGGCATCTTCGTAGATGGTACGATCCTGAATAATTGTGTCTTTTGATTTCTTTATATTAATGATATGATTAAAACGGGTATTCAAGAAATAAATCTGTAGATTAAAGGACCACCGCTGCATATCATTATAAAAATCATCTAAATAGGGGTTCTCATCGTTATCTTCGTAATGAGGTTTCCATCCAAAATGACGAGAGAGTAAGCCAGCAAGTGTAGTTTTACCAGATCCAATATTTCCTGAAATTGCTATATGCATAGTTCTTTTTTTATCCTTTAAGTTCGGTAATTTTTATCAATTCTTCAACATATTGGCGGCTATTTGATAATCGGGGAACTTTATTCTGCCCGCCCAATTTCCCTTTACTCTCAAGCCATTTGTAGAATGTACCCTTTGGAACTACTGTGAGTATTGGTTTGTCGAGGGTTATGTCATGGTATCTTTTAGCTTCGTAATCTGAGTTCAACCCTTGAAGTGCTGTATCAAGATGGTAAACAAATTCATCTGTATTTTTTGGATAAACAGCAAATTCTATAACCCATTGGTGACAACCTTTTGTTTCACTGCTCATAAAAACAGGAGCAGCAGTATAGTCGATTATCTGACACCCGGTTTGTTGACAAGCTACCTCTAGAGCTTTATCGGCATTGTCAACGATTACTTCTTCACCAAAAACATTTATAAAATGCTTTGTGCGACCGGTAATAATTATTTTATGAGGATAGGTTGAAACAAATTTCACCGTATCGCCAATAATGTATCTCCACAGACCTGAATTTGTAGAAATAATGATGGCATAATTAACACCTGGTTCAACTTTGTCAATAGTTAATGCTGGGGGATTAGGGTTATCAAACTCATCCATGGGAATGAATTCGTAAAATATACCATAATCAAGCATTAATAACATACCATTTTCTTCCGGATTATCCTGAATGGCAAAAAAACCTTCGGATGCATTATATGTTTCTAAATAGTGCATATTTGGCGATGGTATCAGCTTTTCAAACTGTTCTTTGTAAGGAGTAAATGCTACACCTCCGTGGATAAACAATTCGAGATTTGGCCATATCTCCAGCAAATTCTTTTTCCCGGTAAATTCGAGTATGTATTTTAACATTACAAGGTTCCACGATGGAACACCTGCCAGGCTGGTAACATTTTCGTTTATTGTCTCATGGGTAATTTTTTCCAGTTTCTCTTCCCATTTGTCAAGAAGTGCTACCTGCTGACTAGGAGTACGGATGAATTCAGTCCAGAAAGGAAGATTTTCTATTAATATTGCAGATAAATCGCCGTAATAGGATTGGTTACTGTAATTATCAATTTTATGACTTCCTCCAAGAGTTAGTCCTTTTCCTTTATAAATACCAGAATCGGGGTAATTATTTGTATAAATTGCTAAGACATCTTTTCCTCCTCTGAAATGACATTTCTCCAGAGAATCTTTGCTTACCGGAATAAACTTGCTTTTATCATTTGTTGTTCCCGATGATTTGGCAAACCATTTTATATCTCCCGGCCATAACAAATTTGTTTCTCCATCCCGAAGCCTGTCGACATAGAGTTTTACATTGTCATAGGTCTGTAAAGGAACATTCTGTTGAAAATCAGAAACAGTTTTTATCTGCGAAAATTTATGCTTTACACCCCATTCTGTTGTGATGGATTTGGAAAGGAGGTATTCAAATGTATCTTGTTGTACATTAAATGGGTACTTCCTTATCAGATCAATCTGATAAATTCGTTTGATATTTAGCCAGTTAACTAAAGAGGTAATTATTGGCATAGCAATACTTAAAGATTTCGACGAGAACAAAGATATGGAAAGGAAGGTGATTTTCAAATGTCACCAATTATTTACTTACAGCATCCTCTTTTTTGTTGACAAACGATTTAAATAAAAAAAAATCTGTATTTTTCTTTTTTTTCCTTATTGGAAAGCCTTATTGTTATTTAACTAAAAATTTACAAAGATGAAAAAGAAACTATTATTGTTTTTAAGTTTAAGTATGGCAACCTTTATGCTTTTAAATG
>JAHEEB010001012.1 GCA_024640925.1 Bacteroidota bacterium
GTTGAACCATTTAAATACCTCCATAATATGCTTCATGCCTGGCCAATAGGGATTGGTTTTGTTGCTGGAGCTGCTTTGGTATTAACAGGGTTAGCTAAAGCGCTTATTCTGAAAAAACCATTTACCTCTATCTGGTTTACTGGCGCTGGCACAGTATTAACTGTACTATGCCTGATTTTATCAGCCGGATTTAATAATACTGCATTTTACCCTTCAACCTACGATTTACAAAGCTCTTTAACTATTTATAATGCTTCATCGGGGTATTTTTCTTTAAAAGTAATGTCTTACGTATCTATCTTAATTCCCTTTGTATTGGCATATATATGGTATACCTGGCGCTCAATGAATAAGACAAAGCTTTCCAAAGAAGAACTGGAATCTCATGAAAATCATAAGTATTAAGATTTAATTAAAAACAGATATGTATATAAATTCGATATTGTGGATAGCTTCGTGGCCATTAATTCTTTTTGTCGCTTATAAGATTGTTCTTTATACAATTAAAAGGTACGAAGCTAATAATCCTCAGAACTGACCTATGTTTAGATTAATCGGATAAATAAATTGTCTGGTTCGTGAGGACACGAACCAAGGCGAATATTGGTTAAAATTGCATGGTTAAAAGCCAGATCCATTGCTGATCGTACTCAGCCTAAAGGAGGGAGTTAGTGAAAAAAGCCTAATCAGTTAAGGTATAGTTAAAATAAGGATTATTCAATCTTACAAAATAAGGTTTCCGTTAATAGTGGCACATTTATTGATACGAAACAAACCAAATCTGCCAAACGAGAATAAACCCATAAAAATTCCAATATGAAAAAACTTTACATTTTAGTCATCGCATTGTTTTCATTAAATTGTTTAAATGCACAAGAATGGAAATTGCTCAACTCAATTCCACATGCTAATGATTTATATAGTATTAAATTTGTTGACTTAAAAACCGGATATGCAGTCGGCAATAATGGTACAATACTTAAAACCGTAGATAGTGGAATAAGTTGGACCAGTCAGACTTCGGGTACTTCAAATTATTTAAATTCTGTCTGTTTTACAGACCTGGAAACAGGTTATGCTGTTGGTAATAAGTGTACTATATTAAAAACCACAAATGGAGGGGAGAGTTGGGCAAATCAAAATTCTGGAGTTACATGGAAGTATTATGCCGGAACTTTAAATTCAGTTTTTTTCATCGATTCTGAAACCGGATATGCTTCCGGTGGTGCTGATAGCAACATTATACTAAAAACCACCGATGGAGGTTCTAACTGGACAAATCTGAAATTAGGTATTACGGCTGATCTGGACTTCAGTTTAATTCAATCCATATATTTTATAAATGCAGATACAGGTTATGCGACATCTATGGATGATGGGTATATTTTAAAAACCACAAATGGCGGAATAAACTGGTCGCTTCGAGCATTAGGTAATATAAATATGCAGCATTCTGCTTTTTTTATTGACTCTGATACAGGATATGTAGTTGGAGCCAGAATTCTAAAAACTACAGATGGCGGAATAAATTGGACAGAACTAATTTCAGGGAATATTGAATTCCTGCAATCAGTTTTTTTTATTAATGCGAAAATTGGATATGCGGTTGGTTGTAACGGTGAAATTCTGAAAACCTCTGATTCAGGAAAAAATTGGTCATATCAGTCTTCGGGTACCTCAAATAATTTAAATTCAGTATGTTTTACTGATGAAAATAATGGATATATCGCAGGGGACAATGGTACAATTCTTAAAACCACAAATGGAGGTGAAAACTGGATATCAGTAAATTCAAACAGCACATTAAATTCTGTTTTTTTTATAGATCCAAATACGGGTTATGTTACAAATAATTCGGGAGCGATTCTTAAAACAACGGATGGTGGAGAACATTGGACAAGTCAGAAATTAGATACTTCTATATACTTAAATTCAGTTTATTTTGCTGATATAAAGACTGGTTATGTAGTCGGGTGTATGGGTTCAATACTAAAAACTTCAAATGGAGGTTTAACATGGTCAAACCAGGTTTCTGGCACTTCAACATGGTTACAGTCTGTATTTTTTCTAGACGAAAACAAGGGCTATGCAGTTTGCGATTCAGGAAAGATATTAAATACCAACAATGGTGGTGTTACCTGGACAATACAGTATTCGGAAAATAAACAACCATTATATTCAGTTTATTTTATTGATGAAAATAATGGCTATGCAGTAGGAGAAAATGGTACCATATTAAATACCAATAATGGAGGAATAACCTGGACAAGGCAATTATCTGGCTCAACACGAAGATTAAGTTCAATTTATTTTACCAATTCAAACACAGGGTTTGTATCAGGTCAT
>JAHEEB010000267.1 GCA_024640925.1 Bacteroidota bacterium
GTGAGAGGTGCTCCGGTAGCTATTTGGCTACCGGCCATCTACTCATTACCACCAGTTTTTATTGGTATTCTTTCAATTCACTTATTTCAAAATCAATTGAATCTATCCTATCCCGAAAATACAATTTATATTTCAAGTTGCCCCAAAAATAAATTCCAATAGAAATTCCTAATAGCATAACAATTTTAACGGGTAATTCATAATTGAGTTTATCCCAAGAAATCAGGATAAATCCGCTTGTTACAATTGGGAAAAATATGTTTCGACTTTTTTGTAGCTGCACCATGAATTTCCTGAGTGTTAAAATTCTCTCTTGTGTTTTAATTACAGGTTCAAAAGCTGGTTTGACCAAATTAATAAGTTTATAGTAATTTATAACTTGAATAAAACCATATATAAACACCACAGAAATTAATACTGACCCGATTAACAGATAGATTGTCTTTTCATTATGAATTATCATTGGAATAACAACAAATATTAAAATCAAAGGAGTTATAAGAATACTTAAAATACTTTGAAGTTTCATTATTTGTAATCTAAATTCAGATTTCCTTGAAATCATTTGTTTCAATATCTGTTTATTCGTTTTTTTAGCACTTTCAATATTGTTGTTAAATGTGCGCCAAACATTTTTTAAATCGTCATTTTCCATTTTTAAAATTTTAATTGTTAAACTTCATTTTTAGTTTTTGTTTAATCCGATTAATCTTTGTAGCTACATTTGTTTGGGTAATTCCCATTATTTCGGATATTTCGTCATATGAATATTCATCAAGATGCAGTGATATCAAAGCTTTCTCAATGCCAGTTAATACACCAAGTAATTCCTTTACTTTTTCAATATTCTCCCTTTGGCAAGAATCGCTAATCTCTGGTATTTCATAATGAAATTGAGCAAGCGTATCTAACTGAAATCTGCTTTTCTCTTGTCTCAGTTTGTAAAGTGCTGTATTTAACGATACCTGATAAATCCAGGTACTTAGTTTTGATTTACCTTTAAAATTCGGATATGATTTCCAGAGTTGTAAAACTATATCCTGATATAAGTCTTTGAAGTCTACTGTACAGTTGGTGTACAGATGGCAAATCTTGTAGATAATATTTTGGTGAGAATCAATCTCATTAATAAACTTAGCTTGAATAGGTAAATCCGTCATTGTTTTATTTTTACCATATTAGTTGCAAGTTCATTCTAAAAATCACAGATCTGCTTATATTTTTTTCAGGGTTGTTAGTTAAAATTGGTGTGCGTGCCCTGAATGGTTAACAATTCACCAACTGCAAGTTCTGAATAAATTCGAAAAATACAAATTTGTTTGAGGATTATAAGCAATTTTGCCAATCAACCCCTACCCCTTAGTAAGGCCTTAGTAAGGGGTTGGGGTTTTCAATTCAAAAATTTCCATGTTTAGCTGCCTGCCCTTCGGAGCGTGGTCAGTTCAATCTGTTCCTGTCTTTTTTTTTAACGCTAACCCATTGAACTAAATGGTCTTTCCTGATTTTGAATATTCTACTTTCCAATCCAAGCAGGTCCAGTATCTGATTGTTCAGTTTTTAACTCAATATACATTATCCTTTTCATAAGATAACAATTTAGAATATTGTCAAGGTTTCATATTAGGAAATGCCACGTTTAAACTAAATTTAATTCTTGACACCGTTTCATTTTCATTTTTATCGGATAATTTTCCTCCAAGTTTTACCGAATATACATTAATTCCACCTTCTCCACCAGATTCTTGTACATTTGAAGTCGTAACCGCTATGTCAAAGTCAACCTGAGAAACAGCTCTTGCGCCCTCTTCTTTTCCGTAATATGTAGTTAAAGATTTTTCTACATCCCAATTTCCAATATGAGGATTTATACGAGCAGTTTACAATGAGTTGTATTTGCGAGTGATGACCTAAGCAAACCACTGAGACCCGCATGCTCTCTGACCATTTGTTGTAGAGCGTTTTATGTTAAATTTTGTTATAATCAATTTTTAAAAATCGTTCCTTTTCGTTTTTCAATTCCATCCAATTGAAACAATACATTTCATCATCTTTCCAATTATCAGGGAACCTAACCATAAGAAAATCTCCTATTCCAAACGAACCATTGAAATATCTGTTCCCAAATAAAGTATATGTCTCATTTCCTGGTAAAAAACTCTCGGTTTTAAATTGTGAAGATAGCAATACAAATAATCCAGAGTATGCCTCTATTAGATTGCCAAAACTTGCCTCTTTAAAGTTAACAAATCTTTCATGTTTTGATTTATTATAAGATTGGTACCACTTTAGTGATTTGCTAGTTTTCCAGTCTAAAAAGGGTATTCTTATTTTATTATTACCCTGCCAAAACGGTAATTCAATAGAATACTCATCTAAGTGATGAGTTTTATTTATTAATTTAAAATCGTTTATATTCCATTCATTTTCAGGACGAATTTCCCCTTTATTATTTCCGTTTTTATAAGTTGGACTAAAAATATTCTCACGAAGAATTGCTTTAAAATTTGCCTCCACTTCTATGGAGGTTCTCATAAATAGCTCATGGATACGAAATGAATAAGTTATTTCATTTATATCAGACGGTTCAATATACTCAAATAGTTTTAATAAGTCTGCTTGTATAATTGAGAATGCTCTTGTATAGTGTTCTGGATTTTGAGCATATTCTCTATCAACTATATACGCCCCATCGCTATATTGGAATTGTTCACCTTCTTTCATTTTCCTATAGTTCCTATGATAAGGCTTATTTATGCTCATTCTACAAAATTTATTTTAAAATATCCAATTTAAACCCTTAAACTTACCAATTCTTAATCAATCATCACACAAAAAATTTTCTCTTTTAGGATTGGTCGGAATGCTCTACAACTCTTTATAGGTTTCTTATCCATTTGTTTTCCATTTTTAGTGAATTTTTCACCTAATATACCAAACTCCCCGTTATCTGTCAATAAGTTCGTGTATATAATATAAGGGGTAATTTTCAACCCTTTATTAACAGGTAGTGGAAGGCTATGCAATATGGCAGGCAAGTGATCAGTGATCGGTGATCAGTGATCGGTGATCAGTGATCGGTGATCAGTGATCGGTAACAGTGGTAAACCTTGTAAACAAATCCGGGATTAATCAAAAGGAATGGATTTTATGGAATATCTGATAATATGTAAAGAAAAATTAGAAATAAAAATGAATGTGTAAACTATAAAAAGAAATACCATATATCCTTGTAAATTCTTGGCAGAAATAAAAGTAAAACCTGCAAAGGCATTTCGAAGGGACAGATCCGATCGAAAGGAACATTGATCGGAACGGGTGGAACGGAAGGAATAACAATCGGAACAGGTGGAAATTAGATCGGAACGGAAGGAACAACAATCGGAACAGGTGGAAATTAGATCGGAACGAAAGGAACAACAATCGGAACAGGTGGAAATTGGATCGGAACGAAAGGAACAACAATCGGAACGGGCGGAAATTGGATCGGAACGGAAGGAACAACAATCGGAACAAAAGGAAATTCATTTCAATTAGATGGAAATTCATTCCGATCAGTGGGGACAACGATCCGATTAGTGGGGACAACAATCCGATCAGTGGGGACATCAATTCGATTAGTGGGGACATCAATCCGAAGAGAAGGGAGGTAACCGAACAGAAGGGAGCCAACCGATCAGGAGGGAGTGTCATTTACCACTGATCACTGAAAACCGATCATTGTCTCTACGGCAATAAAAAAGAGGTTATTTAAAATTATCTTTTCTGATATATTTTTATAAACGACTCGATGCTTCTGTCGCCTGAACGTTCGAAATCGGCCGGAAAATAACAGGCAGGTAGTTCGCCGGCTTTGCGGTGATATGCTATGCATTCGCAACAAACACCTTTTTTGCTGCAGGAAAATGTACAATTACAAAATGATTTATTATTTGTTTGCTTACATTCCATCTTTACAAGGTTTTTGGTTCATTTTTAATTTGATATTGGCGGGAATTGCATTCTTGTTTACCATAACCAAAATGGTTTTATACCGGAAATATGCTTCGGAAATAAACATATACCCCTGGTATTTATTGTCATTCCCCCATGAATTTTTAACATAAAAATAGTTACTCCCCTTTGGGTCTACAGCCTTTCCTACAGCATGCATAGCATGATCATCTGTTGTAGAATAATTATCAAATGCCTTTTGTCTTATTTCCTGGGTTACAATAAGCTCATCGGCTGAACTTATTGAATCAAGAATAAAAGCTGATTTTTCTTTTTTTCCCCGCAATCCTTTTTCATTGGTATCATATAAAACTTTCGGAACAACAGCAATTCCTTTTTCAAAATCAAAACCGGGTTCACTAATGTCGGTAGACCAGGTAAAGGAATATCCATTATCTATTGAATAATTTACAACCTGCATCAGTTCGTCGAGAGGTAAGTTGTAAGTTTCACCCCATGACCAGTTATCGGGAACTTCGAGTATAAAAGAGCTGTAAAAGGGATGATGGTTAAAACTAGTAAATAAAACATAATTCTCCGGATCGATACCTAGCGATTCTCCAAAATTTACAGCATCGTATTCCTTTCCCTTATATGAAAACTTATCCGGAACCTTGCCAAGGTAATTATCAAGCAGGTTATTGAATTTATGTTCCCACTTATCGTTTCTTTTGTTTCCATCTTTAACGATGGCCTCCATGTAATTCTTTAAAGTAAAATCCATTTCCGTATGAACGTGTCCAATAGAGTCGACAAGTAAACCAGAATAAGCTTCCTCGGGCATCAGACCATATTCTCTTAAAACATTGGTTACATCATTTGGCTCGCCCCCACCGGAAAAATTAATATTACCATGCATACGAAGATACCTGTCGGCTTTGTTACCATATGTTTTTCTAACTACATACATTTCGGAAAGGTTATATTCCTTTTTCTGTGTTCTGAGAATTTCCGACTCGAACATAGAAAGAGTTGAAAAACTCCAGCAGGTACTGGTTCGGGATTGATCCTTAACACTGGTTGCCGGGATTTTAACAGTAATGGTAAACTTACCTGAACCAATGCTTTTAACAGAGTCAGGTTCTTCGGCAAAAAGGCAAGTGTTTAATATAATACTAAAAAGAAAAAATAACAGATAGATATGTTTTTGCATCTTTAACAATTTCGTAAATGAAAAATAAAAATAATCGTGGAATTTTTATGTTTAAATGGCAAAATAATTATTGTGTTGGATTTTATTTTGGCATCTCTACAAAGAATTCTCACCAATCGATAAGGAATTCTTTCTATAAACATCAGCGATTGAATCCAAAAACTTAATTATTTTTTGGAATTCCACTTTTTCCCAAGGTAAACCATACTGTTTATGAACCCATCGCGCCAGTAATTCCAGTTATGTTCACCTACCCTCATATGAAATTCATGATGAATATTATATTTCATCAATAAATCGTGAAATGCATCGTTCGATGAAAAGAGAAAATCCTGCATTCCACAATCGATATACCAATTTATTCTTTTCAATGTATCAGCATTTGAACTATCGATAAGATAATACGGGCTGTTATTTTTCCAGTGTTCTGTTATCCGATCAGCTCCTTTAAGGGAATCGCCATAAATTGAGGCAAACTTTTTTTCGTAATTTGCCTGAGGTAACTGCATAAATATTTCAGGAGTGCGCACTGCTGCACTAAGCGATATGGAAACTCCAAACAAACCCGGATGTTTAATGGGAATTAGAAGAGCACCAAAACCTCCCATCGATAAACCACCGATAGCTTCATTCTCCTGATTTGGATAGGTACGATAATTCGAATTGATATAGGGAATCAATTCAGACACAAAAAAATCTTCATATGAGAATGTATTGTTGTAATTATTGATACAATATGAATTACTCACATCGGGCATTACAATAATAAATGGTGTAATATTTTTAGAATTGATAAGACTATCGGCCAGATGATCAACATTGGAACGACGAATCCAGCTTGTTTCATCTCCATCAAAACCATGAAGCAAATATAAAACAGGATACCTGTTCTTTGTATTTAAGAAATAGGAAGGTGGTAAATAAATCGAATAATACATTTTTTGTCCAAGAATTTTGCTGGTTAGCTCTTTTGATAGCAAAACTTTTCCCTGGGGTTGAGAACATGCGGTAACACACAGAAATAAAAATGTTACAATTAACGCAAAAGTGTACTTATACTTAAAATTCATGTGAGAGATTTATTAAATTCTCCCGAAAAGTTAATGTTTTCTTTTAGTTTTCATTACGAATCAATCAATAAAAAATTTA
>JAHEEB010000268.1 GCA_024640925.1 Bacteroidota bacterium
AGCATATCGTTCTCTTCACGAAGCGAGAGGTATTTCGAAAAATCAGAATATTTTTCTGAAATCCTGCCTACCACTGCATGTCTCAATTTGTAAAGACTTGCATTCTGATAGCTGTTGAATTTGATGAGAAGGACAAAACCAATAATCTCGAGAACCAGAAAAAGAAAGACAAAATGATACTTCAGAAAAAATCGAAGAAGATTCTTCATCTCTCAGGAAAATTTATCGTATTAAGAAAGAGAATTTGTTAATGTTTTTTAAAGCTATTCCTGTACCTCTTGCTACAGCATGAAGTGGATCTTCAGCAACAATAAAAGGTATATTTATTTTATCGGTTAGCCTTTTATCCAAACCACGAAGAAGTCCACCACCACCAGCCAGGTATATTCCTTTTCTTACAACATCTGCATATAATTCTGGGGGTGTTTGTTCAAGCACCGAGATAATAGCCGATTCAACCTTAGTCAGAGACTTATCCAGGCAATGTGCAATCTCCTGGTACGATACGGGCACTTCGATAGGCATAGCTGTCATAAGGTTTGGGCCACGTACAACAAAATCGGCAGGTGGGTTTTCCAAATCAGGCAACGCTGATCCAACGGCCAGTTTAATATCTTCGGCGGTCCGCTCACCTATTTTTATATTATGCTGGTGGCGCATATAAGCTTGTATGTCGGCAGTAAAACCATCGCCAGCTATACGTATTGACTGGTTACAAACAATACCACCTAGGGCAATAACAGCTATTTCCGAAGTACCACCTCCAATGTCAACAACCATGTTTCCTTCAGGAGCTTCAACATCCAGACCGATACCTAATGCCGCAGCCATAGGTTCGTAAATCATGTAAACATCACGTCCACCGGCATGTTCCGATGAGTCACGTACAGCACGTATCTCAACTTCAGTACTTCCTGATGGGATACAAGTAACAATACGTAATGTTGGAGTGAAAAACTTCTGCCCCGGGTTAATCATCTTGATCATCCCGCGAATCATCTGTTCAGCTGCATTAAAGTCGGCAATTACACCATCGCGCAAAGGACGGATAGTTTTTATGTTTTCGTGTGTTTTACCATGCATTTGACGTGCCTTGTTTCCAATAGCAATCAACTTTCCGGTTGACGACTCAAGGGCAACAATAGATGGTTCATCAACCACAATTTTATCGTTGTGGATAATTATTGTATTTGCAGTTCCTAGGTCAATAGCCAGTTCCTGGGTAAGAAATGAGAATAACCCCATAATATTAATTGTTTATTTAATGTTTAAAATGACGAACTCCTGTTAATACCATAGCCATATTATGCTGATTGCAATAGTCAATCGAATCTTTATCACGTATTGAACCTCCTGGTTGCACTACAGCAGTAATTCCGGCATTGTTTGCGATCTCCACGCAATCGCCAAAGGGGAAAAAGGCATCCGATGACATTACACCCCCTTTTATATCAAATCCAAATGTCTTTGCTTTTTCAATGGCTTGTTTCAATGCATCAACTCTCGATGTTTGTCCGACACCGCTGGCACAAAGTTGTTTGTTTTTGGCAAGTACAATTGTGTTCGATTTGGAATGCTTCACTAATTTGTTGGCAAATTCCAAGTCGGTCAATTCTTCATCTGAAGGTTTACGGACTGTAGCAACCTTCATTTGATCACGGGCTTCCATAGACATATCACGATCTTGCTCCAGAACCCCGTTTAACATCGAACGGAATTGTTTTTTAGGTAGTTCGAAATCCTTGCGGATAAGGATTATTCTGTTTTTCTTGCTTTTTAAGATTTCAAGCGAATCGTTGTCGTAAGCCGGTGCTATAATTATTTCACAAAATAGTTGGTCCATTTCCCTGGCTGTTTCTGCATCTATTTTTCTGTTTGTAATAAGTATGCCGCCATAAGCAGAAATAGGATCTCCGGCAAGAGCATCTTTATATGCATCAGCTAATTTTGGCCTCGATGCCAACCCGCATGCATTATTGTGCTTTAATATAGCGAAAGTTGTCTCGTTAAATTCATCGATAAGATAAACCGCTGCTTCAATATCGAGAAGGTTGTTGTATGATATTTCTTTCCCGTGCAACTGATCGAAAATTTTCTCGAAATCGCCAAAATAAACGCCTTTCTGATGAGGATTTTCGCCATATCGCAATGTTTTCGATTTCGAAATACTCTGCTTAAAGAAAGGTGTATTAAATGACTGGTTAAAATAATTGAATATAGCTGTATCGTAATGAGATGATACTTGAAAAGCTTCCATTGCCAGTTCTTTTCGAAGCTCCAGGGTAGTATTTCCATTATTTTTTAAGATTTCAAGCAAAGCAGGATACTGTTCCTGAGAGGGAATAATTACCACATCCTTAAAATTTTTAGCAGCTGCTCTTATCAACGATATACCGCCGATATCAATTTTTTCAATAGTGTCGGCTTCAGAAGCACCAGATTCGACGGTTTTTTCAAATGGATACAAATCAACAACCACCAAATCGATTTCCGGGATTTCATATTTTTTCGATTGTTCTATGTCCGAAGCTTCGTCTCTTCTTGACAGAATTCCGCCAAAAACTTTCGGATGCAATGTTTTTACCCTGCCGCCTAATATAGATGGGTACCCGGTCAAATCTTCAACGGCATCAACTTTTATGCCTAATTCCTCGATAAATGTTTTTGTTCCCCCCGTAGAAAGAATCCGTACCCCAAGGGTGTTCAGCCTTCTGCATATTTCGTCGAGGTTATCTTTATGATAAACCGAAATAAGGGCTGTTTTAATTGTTTTTGTGTTGTTCATTTACTTGTTTTCTATTCTCATTTAAGCCTTAAAAGATGAAGGCGAAATTTATGATTTTTTTAAGTTCTTTCTTAGCTATGTAAAACATAAGTTTCCATGATTTATTAACATAGTCGGCCGGATGAAATTAACTGGTGAAAATGAGGGAAGTGACAACAATGCAAAACCTGAATGACAACATACCTGCAATTTGTGTTGAAATCTGCTTCTTTCCTGAGAAAATATGACGATTATTTTTTTCAACTCACCCGCTATAAAATCAATTTTCTGTTTTTATTTGCTCCTCAATCAGCATGGTTAGCCTGAAAAATTCTTCAACACCAAGTTGCTCAGGACGCTTATTGAAAATATCGGCTTCTGTATTCAAAGTTAAGCAAATATTTTTGAGACTGTTACGTAAAGTTTTTCTTCGCTGATTAAAAGATTGTTTGACTACTTTAAAAAACAGCTCTGTGTTACAGGGTAAATCATTGCGGTTGTTTCTTTTTAACCGTATTACTGCTGATTTTACCTTTGGGGCCGGACTAAAGCAATGTTCATTTACTGTAAATAAATATTCAATAGTGTAATAACACTGCAAAAATACACTCAAAATTCCATAGGTTTTACTTCCTGGCGGAGCTGCAATTCTTTCGGCTACTTCCTTCTGAATCATGCATACCACTTCGCTCACTTGTAATGGATTTCGAAGTATTTTAAAAAAAATCTGGCTCGATATATTATAAGGAAAGTTACCAATGATTGCCATGGGTGCAGAAAACCTGTCAAGGTCTGTTTTAAGGAAATCAGCTTCTATAATAAAACTGTTGTCAGGGTATTCTTTTTTTAGATATTCGACCGATTCCCTGTCAATTTCAATAGCATAAAAGGGCAGGTTATAATGAATTAAGTGGTTAGTGAGAACACCAGTACCCGGGCCAATTTCAACTATGGAATTATATCCTGACCCCGATAAAGATTCTGCAATTTTTTTAGCAATATTCTTATCGGTAAGAAAGTGCTGCCCGAGCGATTTTTTTGGCCTTACATGCTGCATTTATTTTTCTGCTTTGAGCATGCAAAAATATTCTTTTTAGCTGCGAATGAAAAGGATTGAAGGAAAATGTTTTTGTGGTCATTTATGGAATGCATTTGTAGGGTATCAGAATAATAGAGCAGATTTACTTCCAAATTCTTTTTATTCCATACATGTCAAAATTTTTGTCTTTACTGACAATTCCTTGGTTTTCGACTAATCCTTGTGCTATAATGATTCTATCAAAAGGATCTCTATGATAAAAATCCAGAGTAGATAATTTGATTATATGTTCTGGTAATATTGGTAAAAGCTCAAACCCGTTAAAAGCATGTGTGTCGAGCAAAATATCCATTATTCCATATATTCTTTGAAATCTTCTAATGGTTTATCAAAATCGGAGTTCATCTTAAAAGTCCCTTTCATACATCCAGCTTTTGGATGTCTTTTAGAACGTGTTTCTTTACTTAACTTTTTGTTAACTAAAAAATCCATGTAATCTGATATTTCAGTCTTCAATTGACTTGGTAACCTGGAAATCCTGATATATAAACTTAGATCGCTCATGATAAAATAACTTTTATAAACAAAATTAATTAATTAATATTCCGAATGTTTTGTTTATTTAATCATTCATGCATAAATATTCTTTTTAGCTGCTAATGAAGGAAAATGTTTTTGGAAGGTTTGAACAACCTGATTTAAAAAAGAAGCGAAAATCCGGATTTACTCATATTAAATTTTTTTAACTCTGATTCATAAAATTTAATCTGCTGACGGCAAATAAAATCCCTGAAAATATGTATATCTCCTTTTTCTTCTGTTTCATTTAAAGAGTCTATATACTCAGCTCTATCCTCAGTAAATATTTTAATTAGTGGTTCTTTATGATAAAGTTGAATATAATTCATTAATAACCTTGTCGGCCATTGCCATCGCCAAATGGATGAATATTAACAAAATTGTAATGAATATCAGCCGATAGCTTAATTATTTCATCGCCAGACACCACATCAATCCTGTCATTTACATTGGTCACAAGTTCCTGTAATAATTTTGGCACTTTAGTATAATCCGGAAAATATTTTTTATCTACATAAACCTGGGCCAATCTCAAATCGCCTTTCGATGTGTCGAAATTGCCTGATATGCTATTTGTTAACCCTCCTGTTGATTTCATTACAAGTGAATTTATCTCTTTAATAAAATCAATAGAAAATTTCCGTTTATTAATAGCATCTTGTTTGATTTTTAGAAAGGTGTTATAATGATCTTTGACCATTAAATGGTCTGTTAATGGTTTTCCCTGCGCAGTAATATTATTTTCCAATAAAACTTTTGTGTCTGTTTCTGTAAGTGAACAACCTTCTATTTTCGATGAATTATATACAATTGAAATCATACAAAACTTTTCATAATCAATCGAATCCATAATTCGCTGATTCATGTATTGTTCTCTTAATATGTGAAGTTTATTCCACATCGTTTTTTTTTACAAATATATTGAAAATTATTACATTGGCTGAATCCCTGTGGTGGCGTATGCTTTGTTTGTTAAAGTGTTCCTTTTTTTTCTTGTTTAAGTAAAAGATGTTACCCATTGTTGAAGAATATAGACTGCCAGACCTGCAAAAAATCCCATGAGTGCCAGCCAGCTTATATTTTTCAAATACCAGAAAAAATTTATTTTCTCGATGCCCATAACGGCAACTCCTGCTGCCGAACCTATTATAATCGCGCTTCCGCCGGTTCCGGTTGATAAAGCAATAAATTCCCAAAAGACATGGTCTGTGGGATACAAGTCTAAACTAAACATGCACTGGGCTGCTGCTACCAATGGCACATTATCTATTAATGCTGATAGTAGCCCTAAAAGTGTACCTGTAATATAATGGTTTTCAATATGAGCAACAATAAAACCTGCTATTTGACTTAAGATGCCAAACGATTGAAGGGCTGATACAGCAAGCAATATTCCAAGAAAGAAAAGTATGCTTGATGTGTCTATTTTTTGTAAAGCTTTGGTAACAGAATATTTATAACGTTCATCGGGGTGTTTGTTCAAATGGATAACACTGCTTACAATCCATATAATACCTAAGGCAAGAAGCATACCCATAAAAGGCGGCATGTGTGTGACGGTTTTGAATATTGGTACAAAAATTAACAAGCCTGCACCAGTGAATAATATTATGTTGCTTTCAACCGGATGTTTGCCTTTTTGTTCTACGACTTTTTCAATAGTCTGATTTTTGAATTTAAAAGTTAGGATTAACAATGGAACAAATGCAACAACAATACTGGGCACAAAGGTTTTGATGATTATGTTTAAAGCGGTTATCTGACCTCCAATCCAAAGCATGGTTGTGGTAACATCGCCCAGGGGCGACCAGGCACCTCCGGCATTTGCTGCTATGATAACCATGGAAACATACCATAATCGATCTTTTTTATCGTGAAGCAATTTTCCGCACAAAGAAGTCATTA
>JAHEEB010001013.1 GCA_024640925.1 Bacteroidota bacterium
TAGTTCACCAGGAAATTGCACTTTATAAAGTGCCGACTTCAGCTCTTTTAAAAAGTACAACACTTGAAACAACTATCAGGAAACATAATGCACGTATTCTTGAAGTAATGCCCGAATATACAGTGATTGAAAAGACAGGACATAAAGCAGAAACTCAGGCTCTCTTCGAAGAACTGGAAAAATATGAAGTACTTCAATTCACTCGTTCTGGAAGAGTTGCTGTAACGAAGCTCAGCGAAGAGCTTTTAACACAATACCTGAAAGAAGTAGATAGTAAAAAGCACTAAATTTCAAATAAACAATACATTTTATATAACTCTAATAATTTAAAATCATGGCAAAAATCAATTTCGGAGGAACATTAGAAACGGTAGTAACCCGTGAAGAATTTCCTTTATCGAAAGCTCAACAAGTATTAAAAAACGAAACCATTGCTATTATCGGATATGGCGTTCAGGGCCCGGCTCAATCGCTTAATATGAAAGATAATGGAATTAATGTTATTATTGGTCAATCACAAGATTTCAAAGCTGATTGGGAACGTGCAATTGCTGATGGTTGGGTACCTGGCAAAACATTGTTTTCAATTGAAGAAGCAGCTAAAAAAGCTACTATCATTCAATATCTTGTTTCCGATGCAGCTCAACGCACTGTTTGGCCTGTATTAAAAAACTGCCTGAAAGAAGGTGATGCTTTATACTTCTCTCATGGTTTCTCAATAACTTACAAAGAACAAACAGGAGTTGTCCCTCCAAAAAATATCGATGTTATTTTGTGCGCTCCAAAAGGTTCTGGTACATCTGTTCGTCGTAACTTCCTGGCTGGTGCTGGTATTAATTCAAGCTATGCAGTATTCCAGGATTTCACAGGACGAGCAGAAGAGCGTACCTTAGCTCTTGGTATAGCTATTGGTTCAGGGTATCTTTTCCCAACAACTTTTGAACAGGAAGTCTATTCCGACCTTACTGGCGAACGTGGTGTTCTTATGGGTGCCCTTGCCGGTATTATGGATGCACAATACCAGGTTCTTCGTCAGCATGGACATAGCCCCAGTGAAGCATTTAACGAAACTGTTGAAGAATTAACACAAAGTCTAATACGTCTTGTTGATGAAAATGGTATGGACTGGATGTATGCTAACTGCTCTGCCACTGCTCAACGTGGTGCTCTCGACTGGAGACCAAAATTCAAAGATGCTACCCTTCCTGTATTCAACGAACTTTATAATAAAGTAAAGTCTGGAGAAGAATGCAAACGCGTTCTTGAATCGACAGGTGGTGCTGATTATAAGGATCAACTACAGAAAGAGCTCAAAGAACTCCGTGAATCTGAAATTTGGGCAACTGGCGCACAGGTTCGTAAACTCAGACCAAATAAATAGAATCTATCAATAAGATAAAAAAACCTGCCCTATGGCAGGTTTTTTTTATCTTTATGCATGGATCCTACTCAAACTGAAAAAAAAAGAGCATTTCTAAGCCTGATATTCCCTTTGGCATTTGTAATAATCTTATGGATTATTAAAGCCATTGAAGTATTTACCAAATCAAATTTCTCGGGACTTGGCCTTGTTCCGCTTGATCCCAAAGGACTTATCGGAATTATTACCGGTCCACTAATTCATGGCGATTGGCAACATCTATTTTATAATTCAATCCCATTACTCCTTTTAGGTTGGGCTATTTTTTATTTTTATAAGGATATTGCAATCAAAGTCTTTTTCTTATCCTATTTTATGTCGCAATTATGGCTCTGGTTCTTTGCACGCCATGGCTGTCATATTGGAGCCAGCGGACTCATATATGCATTTGCGGCATTTCTGTTTGTAAGCGGTATTGTTAGAAAAAACAGGAATCTGATGGCTATTTCTCTCCTGGTTACCTTCCTGTATGGAAGTATTATATGGGGAGTGTTGCCTCTTGAAAAGAGAGTTTCGTGGGAAGGCCACCTGATGGGAATGATTGCTGGCATAATTATTGCATTTTATTATAAAGATTTTGGTCCTCCTCTCCCTGAAAACATTTCCAATGAAATGGACGATGAAGATGAGGAGGAGTTTGACTATGAGGATTATAATGATTCATCTGACCTGAACGAAGAAAATAAAGAATAGAAATATTTGATATGGGTTTTTAGTATCATCTAAAAATCCTTATTGATTAAATGAAAAAAGTAAATAACTTAGTAGTAAAGTATTTAATAAGGAAATTAATTTTTACTTAATGAAGAAGATCTTTATATATCTGATTGTTTCACTTTGTGTTGCATCAATTTCTACTGGTCAGAAACTTGAAGAAAAAGAACGGGAAATGTTGATGAAACATAAGGTAAAATCCCGTAC
>JAHEEB010000269.1 GCA_024640925.1 Bacteroidota bacterium
TAAGAAAATCAACCCCAGAACCAGGTTGTCCACTAGTTCTGGTAATTCTAACTCCAGGAACCTGTCCCCTGAGTGCTTCAACTACATTTGGAACAGGAACTTTGTTTATGTCTTCAGCCTTTAAGGAGGTGATAGACCCTGTAACATTAGAGCGTTCCATAGAACCATAACCAACAACCACTACTTCACCTAATGACTGAACATCGGGTGCCATTGTCATGTCGATAACAGTCTGAGATCCTACTATAACTTCCTCTGTCAGGTAACCAACATAAGAATACACAAGCACAGAACCGGCTGATTTTAGAAGGATACTGTAGCTTCCATCAACTGTAGTTACCACTCCGTTGGTAGTTCCTTTTTCTACAACATTTACACCAGTCATAACAGCACCCGTTTCATCTTTAATAGTCCCGGTTATGGCAATTTGTTGTTGGGTGTTTAGCAACGAAACAGCCTTCAGATCGACTGATGGTATTATGCAGAGCATTACCTGCAATAATATAACCAGACTCAATCTGTTGAATCGCTTTTCTTTAAAAAAAGAAAAAAGAGTTAGAAATCCTTTCATAGATAGGTTAGTTTAAATTTAACATAGGTTAATTATTATTAGAGCATTTTTGTAGTAAGAATATAGGGTTGTATTTGATGCAATCGATTGCATCAATGTTTCAAAGATAAACAAAAAAAGGAAATTGGTGCAATCGATTGCATAATTTTTCGTAATACAGAAGATAGTATACAAACTCGCAAAGATTTAGTATCTTAACTAGGTAAAAGTTTGAAACTTGCAAAGGACTAAAATGGTAAAATTAGTTGATTTGTTTTTCAAGAAGGGTTATAGCCCGGACAGGAAAATAATTGCCGAATACGAGAACCTAAATAAGATTAGGGAGCAGATAATTAACTCCATGTATCTTATTTCTGGTATTTTTGGAACATTTGCATTATACGGGACCATTGTACGCATAATCAGATTTGGGTGGACTCCTTTTTTCTTATTTAATTTTTTTCTTTATCTGGTAGTTTGGTTGGGTATTTTCTTCAGAAAGAAGATATCTCTTCAATTGAAAGCTTCTGTTTTCTTTATTATTTTTTTTATTCTGGCCAGTTCAATAAACTATACAAGTGGAATAATTAGTGGCGCGTTAGTATTCGTTTTTATTTCTACACTTGTTACCCTGATTTTCGGCTGGAAGGCAGGACTAGTTACCATCATCCTCACATTTATTGTTCGCTCAACAATAGGATGGTGTTATTATAAAGGTATACTGCATTACTCTATCGATCTTAATACTTATGCAAATACTATGGCAGCATTGATAACAGGGGTTGCAGGAGGACTGGTTATAGCCTCTATTACTGTTTTCTCTATTAATAAATTCTATAATTGGCTGATTGTTTCCTTGAAAACAGCATCGACAAGAGCAACTGAGCTGCAAAAAAAAAATGAAGAATTATTGATTTCTAAACAAAAAGCAGAGGAAAACGATAGACTTAAATCTGTCTTCCTTGCAAATATGAGCCATGAAATCAGAACTCCGATGAATGCAATTATAGGTTTCTCAGAGTTGCTTTCAAAACCCAATTTGCAGGAAGCAAAAAAGAACAGATTTACCTCGCTTATTCAGGAACGTTCTTACGATCTGATGAGGATTATTGAAGATATACTTGATATCTCGAAAATTGAAGTTGGCCAGATGAAATTGATGAATTTTGAGTTTGAAGTTTTCCCCTTCATATTAGAAATTTATGAGTTTTATAAACTTAAAAACAACAAATCAAAAAATCCCAATGCGGTACAGTTAACCTATAATGTTTCCGAGGAAACTAAAAAGATGAAAATAAGTCTTGATAAACATCGACTTAAACAAGTCTTTACCAATTTACTCGATAATGCTTTTAAATTTACCGAAAATGGTCAGATTGAATTTGGATGCAAACCGGGGCAGGATTCGGAACTTCTTTTTTGGGTTAAGGATACAGGTATTGGAATTCTCCCGGAAAAGCAACAAGTTGTTTTTGACCGTTTTCGTCAGGCCGATGAATCCATTAATTCCAGACAATATGGAGGAACAGGGCTCGGTCTTTCAATTGTTCAGGGCATTATTAAATTAATGAACGGTAAAATATGGCTTGAATCTGAGATTGATCAAGGTTCTGTTTTTTATTTTTCACTGCCAATCAAAACACCAAAGGGATCAATTAATCCGATAATTAATACTGATACTGATAATGAAATCAAATCCGGAGTATGGGAAGAAAAATCCATTTGTGGAAGACGATTCTGCTAATTCGGAATATTTAAAAGAAGTTTTATCTGAAACAGGGTAAAAATATTGGTGGCAATTGCTGGCAACGAAGCTCTTAGTATATTTGGAAAGGAATCCTCATGTCGATCTTAAACTTATGGATATTTGTCTGCCCGAACACTTACCAGGCACATCAAAAAGATATCTGATAAAATAATTATTGTGGCTCGAACAGCCCTATGCTGATGGTGAAAAATGTATGGATGTGCCGGTTGTGATGAATAGATTAAAAAACCAATTAGCAGATCGCAGCTACTTACTTACTTATCAATAAAAGTTTTTCCAGACGTTTCGACGGAATTAGTGAACAAAACTAATCTGTCAAAGAAGCAAATGGGAAATTATATTGACTAGAACTCTGCATCTTTAGGCCAAACCAGAAGATCGATGCTATTCCATACAGAATCTTTGAAAACATACCAAACAGTAATATTGTTATTTTCATCCTTCTTCCAGGTATATTCTTTGATCCGGATAGTATCATTCATATATTCCTCCTTCGAAAAATGATTGTACAGACAGATGCGGAATTCAGGAAGAGCTCCGTCAATAATGAACTCATGTATCGATTCCGGTGGAAAAAATCGTACCTTAGCCTCCTGCAAAGAATATGTTTTGGCAAGTTTTTCGGTAATAGTGTCTTTATCCGTTGGAATGTTTTTTTTTGATAATGTACTTTCTGTAGAAACGGATCGACAATTAGAATTTCCCAAAAGACCTAAACAGAGGATGACCGGGAAATATACTTTGTGTTTTAATAAACGATATCTCATCTCAATTGTAGAGTTTGTCGTATTAAACTCTTCTTTATGATTTATTAATCCAAATCATATTTTCCATCTCCTTCTGCAACTTCTCAGCTTCTTGTGCGGCAGCTTTGTCAAAGTCTTTTCCTGAACTGGCAAACAGAATTGAGCGCGAAGCATTTACAATAAGTCCGCAATCTTTCGTCATGCCATATTTTGCAACATCTTCCAGCGAACCGCCCTGGGCACCTACACCGGGTACCAATAAAAAGTGGTTAGGCACAATCTGTCTTATGTTAGTGAGCATAGATGCTTTAGTTGCACCTACAACATACATCATGTTTTGTTCCGTGCCCCAACTAGCCGATTTTTCGATAACTTCCATAAACAATGGTTTGTTGGCGTTGTTGGTTATGTATTGGAAGTCCGAAGCTCCAGCATTAGAAGTCAGTGCAAGAAGTATTACAAATTTGTCTTTGAACCCCAAAAAAGGAGTTACTGAATCGGCACCCATATAGGGTGCTACTGTAACAGCATCAAAATTCAGGTGATTAAAAAAGGCTTCGGCGTACATACGTGATGTATTTCCAATATCGCCGCGTTTTGCATCGGCAATCAGAAACATGTCAGGGTAATTTTCCTTAATATAATTTACTGTAAGTTCAAGATCTTTCCAACCCTCTAAACCACGCGATTCATAGAATGCTAGATTAGGTTTATATGCAATTGTATATGGTGCAGTAGCATCAATAATTTCCTTATTAAACCTGAATACAGGAGTTTCAACAGATTGTAAATGTGCGGGAAGTTTAGCAAATTCGCTATCGAGCCCCACGCACAAAAAGCTTTTTTTTTGTTTTATCTGACCTATTAAGGAGTCCAGTTTCATTGTAAGAGGCAATTTTAGTTAATCTTTTAACCCACTATCTTTTAATCGTTGGATATTTTCTTCCATCTGCAACTTATCAATAAATTCCTGTATGGCACCATCCAAAATAGTCGGCAGGTTGTAAACAGTAAAATTAATCCGGTGATCGGTAACACGAGCCTGTGGATAATTGTAAGTACGAATTTTAGCAGATCTGTCACCTGTAGAAACCATTGTTTTTCTTTTAGCAGCAAGGGTATCCATTCTTTTCTGGTATTCGAGATTATAAAGCCTTGTTCTTAGTTCTTTCATGGCTTTATCAAGGTTTTTTAGCTGCGACTTCTCATCCTGGCATGTAACTACAAGACCAGAAGGAATATGCGTCAATCGAATTGCAGAATAAGTGGTGTTAACCGACTGTCCTCCAGGTCCCGATGAGCAATAAGTGTCTTTTCGTATATCTTCCTGTCTTAGTTCGACGTCGAACTCATCAGCCTCTGGCAATACGGCAACTGATGCGGCAGAAGTATGCACACGGCCTTGAGTTTCGGTTTGTGGTACCCGCTGAACTCGATGTACTCCAGATTCGTATTTTAATATTCCATAAACACCATCACCATTTACTGTAAAGATGATTTCTTTATATCCTCCAACAGTTCCTTCCGTAGCACTGGTCGTTTCAGTTTTCCAGCCCCTGTTTTCGCAATATTTTGAATACATTCGGTACAAATCACCGGCAAAAATACTTGCTTCGTCTCCGTCCGATCCTGCACGAATCTCTACAACCGCATTTTTAGTATCTTCAGGATCGGTTGGTAACAAAAGAAATTTAACTTTTTCTTCCAATGGCTCTACTTTGCTTTGCAGCTCATCCAGTTCAGATTTGGCCATTTCGCGCATATCATCATCCTTTTCGGTTGATAGTATATTCCTTGCATCGTTGATATTGCTTAAAAGAATTTTGTATTCCTTGTATGCATCAACAATGGGTAAAAGTTCTTTATATTCTTTGTTCAACTTGACATACCGCTTCATATCCGATAGAATATCGGGCTGTGTTATCAATTCTCCAACTTCTTCAAAACGTTTTTGGACACCTTCCAGTTTGTCCATTATAAAATTCTCACTCATTCCCTCAATCTCCTTTTCTTAATATTCAAATGTTCCGTATTCGCTTTTTATAGTTAATCGTTTTTCCTGCGATTCTTTTACACGGCCAATAATTTGTGCATCGACATTAAATTTTTTCGAAATATCTATTACTGTTTGTGCATCTTTTTCGGGCAAATAAATTTCGAACCGATGTCCCATATTGAAAACTTCGTACATTTCCTCCCAATCGGTTTCTGATTGTTCATGTATAATTCTGAAAAGTGGGGGTGTGGGGAAAAGATTGTCTTTGATTATATGAAGATTGTCAATAAATTTCATCACTTTGGTTTGCGCTCCCCCTGAACAATGTATCATTCCATGAATTGAGGGGCGAAGTTTTTCGATAACAGCCTTTATAATGGGTGCATATGTCCGGGTAGGTGACAATAATAGCTTTCCTGCAGGCATGCCAACTTCCTTTAAAATATGGGTTAATTCCAATCGGCCTGTGTATACAAGAGATTTAGGTATTAAGTCGTCGTAACTTTCGGGGTATTTGTTTGCTAAATGGTTGCTGAACAAATCATGCCTTGCTGAAGTGAGTCCGTTACTCCCAATTCCTCCATTGTATTCATCTTCGTAAACTGCTTGTCCGTAGGACGACAAACCGACAATTACATCGCCGGGCTGAATTTGGTTCTCAATTACATCGGCACGGCGCATGCGGCATGTTACTGTCGAATCAACAATAATTGTTCGTACTAAGTCTCCTACATCGGCTGTTTCTCCACCTGTGAGATAAACACGGGTTCCATTATCGGATAATTTGGTGATTATCTCATCAAATCCCTTCAGAATATTCATAATCACATCGCCGGGTATTTTTAGCTTGTTTCTTCCAATTGTTGATGATAAAAGAATATTATCAACAGCTCCAACACATATCAGGTCGTCAATGTTCATTATTACTGCATCTTGGGCTATCCCTTTCCATACCGAATAGTCACCGGTTTCGCGCCAATAGATATAGGCGAGCGCAGATTTGGTGCCAGCTCCATCGGCATGCATCACAATGCAATAATCTTTGTCTCCCGTGAGATAATCGGGAAGAATTTTGCAGAAAGCATTTGGAAAAACACCCTTATCGAAATCGACGATAGCTTTATGTACATCCTCTTTCTGTGTCGACACACCTCTCTGGGCATATCGCTTTGCATTGCTCATATTTTTACTTTGAATTTATGCTG
>JAHEEB010001014.1 GCA_024640925.1 Bacteroidota bacterium
TATTGCCATAAATACGGTTTGTACGGTTTATTTCTTCGTAATGGTCTTCCTTTAAAGCAGCAACAGGATTGTATGCCTCAAAATCGGCGGGTATATAATAATTTCCTGTCGAATCATAAACCGATGCGGTAGGGTTAGCCACCAATGCTTGCAGATATGCACCACCCGGATCAACTTGATTTGTGGTCGAATTATTGATTACTGCACCTAAATTGATGGACATTTTGCTGTTTAAAAAATCCTGTGTCACATCAAAACGGGCAATATACCTCTTAATTCCTGAAGTCAACATAATCCCTTGTCTGTCTTCATATGTAAACGAGCCGGTATACACAGTTTTATCCGTACCCCCGGTTGCAGTCACGGTATGAACCTGACTAAAAGGAACCTGCATAATTTCATCGAGCCAATTGGTATTGCCATGCATATCTACCTTAGTAATTTTACCGGAAGCAATGGCGTCACGGTAATCACTGGCATTCATAATATCCGGCATTGCCTTAATTCTTTCGGTGTTCACATAACCACTGTATTCTACCTGCATGGCTGAGTTTTTTGAACCTTTTTTGGTGGATATAATTATAACACCACCAGTACCGCGTGTACCATAAATAGCGGTTGCTGCACCTTCTTTTAAAACATCTATAGAGGCAATATCCTGGGGTGCAACTGTATTCAAATCGCCAGGGATACCGTCCACTATAACTAAAGGTGCTGCCATACTATATAAAGAAGCAATACCACGCATCTGAACCACCACATTTCCCTTTGGGTCGCCTGAGGAATTGGTAATTGTCAAACCTGCCACTTTACCCTGCAACAATTGCCCGGCATCTTTAACAGAACCCTGAACAAAGTCTTCCTGTTTTACAGAAGCCACAGCGCTGGAAAGGTCTCCCCTTCGCTGTGTTCCATATCCCACAACCACAACTTCATCCAAACCTACAAGGTCGGGAAGAAGTGTTGCATCAAGTTTTGTGGTTTCTTCGGTAACAGTTACTTCTTCTGTAAGACAACCGACAAGATTTATTACCAGCACATCGCCCTCTTTAGCTGTAAGAGCATATTCTCCGTTAATGTTTGTGATTGCCCCTGTAGTTGTACCTTTAATTACCACAGATGCTCCAATTACCGGTTCGCCATTCTGATCAATTACTTTACCCGTTATGGCTACCTGCGCAAAAGAAAATTGTGTAATAAACAAAGCAAAAACCAGACACAGCAGCCTGGAAATACTTCGGTTTAACCGTTTCGTTTTAATTTTACTGTTCATTTTCATATGTCAATTTTAAGGATTTTATAATAATTAGGTTTTATTTAAATTGAAATGAATAATCACTAATTAAGACACTACAATTTTAATGGATTTGAAAATAAAACCATCAATAGTTCAATCTTAGAATATAACTAAGTTGTCAGGAATTGTAATTTCCTGTCAGATATTTAGAAAATTTATTCAATCATAATCCTTACTGGAATTTATTGGATTGAAAATCTATAATATAGGGGTTTATTAGTTCATAATGTAATTTATAATGATAAAACGGATTAAACAGGTGTTGGATAAACTCCATGAAAAGGGTGGAGATGGAATACTTATCACTTCGGTAGAAAATGTATCTTATCTCACAGGTTTTAGCGGTGATTCATCACATTTGATTCTTTCATACAAAGGAACCTTCCTGTTAACTGACGGAAGGTATACCGAACAGGCAAAAAACGAATGCCCTTCTGGAATTGAAATATTTAAATGGCTGGATGATAAACGGTTTGGGATTGACACGTATAGATACATTACTCAAAAACTTAATATAAAACTATTGTTCTTCGAAGGAGGTAAATTATCTTTTTCAGATTATATGATTCTGAAAGAGGGATTAAGTCATGTTCAGCTAATCTCCGAAAACAATATAGTGGAAGAATTTCGCCAGATAAAGGATGACAATGAAATAGAATTCCTGCGAACAGCTTGCAAAATTTCAGATTTGGCATTAGAAAAGACCATTGCTCTTATTAAGCCTGGCATAACAGAACTGGAACTTACCGCATCCCTGGATTTCAATCTTCTTATGTCGGGGGCTGAAGATATCTCTTTTAAAACCATTGTTTTATCGGGCACAAGGACATCTTTACTTCATGGCTCTCCCGGAAACAAAAAAATAAATAATGGTGAAATCATCCTTTTTGATTTTGGAGCTTTGTTTAAAGGTTATCATGCTGATATAAGCAGAACAGTGATACTTGGAAAAGCAAATGATATTCAAAAAGAGATTTATACTATCGTAAAAGAAGCTCAATCTAAGGCAATTGAATCAATATACTCCGGACAGCCG
>JAHEEB010001015.1 GCA_024640925.1 Bacteroidota bacterium
GGATTTCCTTGTATTTGGTGATAAGAATTATACGTATATACTCGACCGCAAAGGCGATGAAAGGATAAAGACCAGCCAATCATTTAGCAAATCGAAAAACAACACATATTATTTATACAATAGTGGGAATATAGAAAGTTCCTATATGATTACGACTGATACTTCCGGCACACTTATTAAAATCTTTTTTACAGGAAAAACAGAGACTCTGGTCTTAAATAAATTTAGTGGGGATCATTTCTTCGATTTTAAGGATGTAGATGCAGATGGAAGCAACGATTATATTTTCCTAGATAAGAACAGCCTTTATGCATATTCCAATAAAGGGTTTCTTCTTTTCAAATATGATTTTAATGACAAAATAATTCAACGTCCGATTTACTACCAGTTTTCTTATTCCGATCGCAAAATTGGAATAGTATCTGACGAAAAACAACAAATTTACCTTATAAACAGCAATGGACAACTCTATAAAGGATTTCCATTGGAAGGTACTACCCAATTTACTATCGGATATTTTGATATTACAACAAATAAGTTTAATTTAATTGTTGGAGGAAGAAATAACTTTTTATATAATTACGCCGTAGAATAATGAATAATAAAAGACTAGCCATGAAATCACCTACAAAATTATTAATACTACTCGGGGCAGTCATTTTTTTAATGACCCAGGGTTGTACACGAGATGAACTCAACATGGACAAATTTTCGAGAATGGTAAAGGTTGAACGTGATATTGCCTTACCTCTAGCCCATGGAGAAATGTTTCTGAAAGATATTATTGGAGCTAACACTACAGATTCAATAGCTACAATAAATGGAGATACTGTTTTTTATGATACACTCAATTTATCCTTGGAAATGGATAAACTTGAAGTTGATTTTTGTGAGTTACATTATGTATCGAAAAACTATTTGCCTCTAGGATTTAACTTAAGACTAATTTCTTACGATTCTATTACCAATTCCATATTGGATACTATCCTTTTTTCTAACACTGGACTTTTCATGGAAGCAGCCCCTCTGGATTCCGATGGTAATGTTATTGAATCTCAGGTTCAATCGAAAGAAGATGTAATATCGATAAATAGTTCCACCGCCGATAACTTACTACATCGGGCAACACACTTAATATTTCAGGCAGAATTATTTTCTAATACGAAACGAATAATCCCTTTAACAGAAAAAAACTATATCTGGCTTGATTTAGGAATTGCTGCCCATGGTTCCTATACATCTGAGATTGAATAATAAAACCCTCTGAACATGAAAAAAATCAATACTCTATACCTCATAGTTACCATTTCCTTAATATCAGTATTTGGTTACTCTCAGAACAATACCATATATTATATGGGCAATGTTCCGCAATCTTATTACTTGAATCCTGCTACTCAGCCAACATGTGGAATATTTATAGGCTTTCCGGCAGCATCTGTATATACAAATTATGTAAATTCAGGCTTTAGTCCCTCCGATTTTTTCTGGTACGACAGTGAATTAGATTCCGTTTTAACTCCTCTTCACCCGAATGCCGGTATTGGGGACTTTTTAGACAAATTAAATAATGTAGAAAACTTTTCTCTTCAGCAAGATTTGAGTTTTCTGTCATTCGGATTCAGAGCTGGAGAAATGTATTTCTGCTTTGATGCTACAGTTCATCTTTCAGGAAGATTAGTATATCCAAAAAGTTTTATGAAATTTATTCTCTCTGGCAATGAGAACAACGAAACTTTCGATTTTACTGATTTGAATGCGGAAGCATTGGCTTATACCGAATTTGCTGTGAATGTTTCAAGAACATTCAACGATAATATGCTTTCTGTAGGAATAAGACCTAAGTTATTGTATGGATTAGGTACTTATTCTACCCTGAATAATAACACAACACTATCTACATCTTATGAGCAGTGGGTTTTAAGTACAGACTTTGAAAGTAGAATTGCACTAACAGGAGTTGAACTACCACTTGATGAAGATGGAAATCTGGAACTTGATGAACTAAAATTAGATAGTATCTATTCAAGCGGTTCTGCAATCAAAGAAGCATTCGGAAAAAACAAGGGATTCGCAGTTGATATGGGGGTACATTTCCGCCCGGTAGATCAAATACAATTTTCCTTGAGTGTTCTCGATTTAGGTTTTATAAATTGGAAAGCAAATACACATGTTACTTCTTATGATGGTTCATATGCTTTTAAAGGTGTCAGATGGGACCTGAACGATACGAACGACTGGGAGGAAAACATGCTCGATACAATACGTATAAATTTAAATCAGGTTAAATCAAATGATAAATTCAAAACATCATTGCATACAAAAATATACG
>JAHEEB010000270.1 GCA_024640925.1 Bacteroidota bacterium
GTTGTTGATGCTGCAATTGCCAGGGGTGTTTATGTTATAATCGACTGGCACACCGAAGGAAATGCATGGCCATGGCATTCACAGGCTTTAAGCTTTTTCTCATACATGTCTAATAAATATGGTTCATACCCAAATGTTATTTACGAACCATTTAATGAACCAACTCAAAGCCTTACTACAAGCAGCATTCACGATTGGTGCCAGGATATGGTGAATGTAATCCGACAAAACGATCCTGATAATTTAATTATCTGCGGTTCAGAGGTTTGGTCGCAATATCCGCAATCGTATTCAATTAACGATGCAAATATAGCGTATACTTTTCATGGTTATTTTGAATCGTATAGCGGAGCTCATTTACAACAATTATATACCAATGTTCAAGCTGCAATGGCTATGGGACATGCAGTTTTTGTTACTGAATATGGCGCCGACTATTCGACTCATACCAACACCGATTTGGCTATTCAATGGTGTCAGGCAAACAATATAAGTATGTGTGCATGGTCGGTAAACGATAAAGATGAAGCATGGTCAATATTTACCGATAATATGGATGCTCTTACTGATATTGGTTACTATTATCAATATAAAATAGCAAATTGGCCGGTTGCCGGAACTTGCAGTGGAACTGGCGGTTGTAGTGCAATTAGTATACCTGCTGCTATTGAAGCTGAAAGCTATTGTGAAGAATCAGGTGTACTGACAGAAACTTGTGGTGAGGGTGGACAAGATGTTGGCTATATCGAAGATGGAGATTGGATGTCATATAAAATCAATGTACCTGCAACTGGCACATATACCATTAAATATCGTGTTGCAAGTTTAAATGGTGGCAGTTTGAAATTTGAAGCACAAGGTGGAAGTCCGCTATATGGAACTATTGATGTTCCGCAAACAGGTGGTTGGCAAAGCTGGACAACTATTGAACACGAAGTTACACTCACAGCCGGAGAACAATCTGTTGCTATTGCTGCAATAACAGGAGGGTGGAACATAAACTGGCTTGAACTTTCTTCTTCATCAGAAAGTTCTTCTTTACAGGTTGAAGCCGAGAACTACAGTTATATGAGTGGGATTCAGACAGAAACCTGCTCTGAAGGTGGTTCGGATGTCGGTTATATTGATGCAGGTGACTGGCTTTCATATCACGATTTAAATCTGCCAGCTGGGACTTATACGGTTGAATATCGAGTTGCTAGTCTGAATGGCGGTGGCAAAATTCAACTTGAGCAAGCAGGAGGAACCACGGTTTTTGGTACCATTGATGTGCCACAGACAAGCGGTTGGCAGACATGGACAACCATTTCTCATACCATAAAATTGAGCCAAACTATTGCAGATATTGGAATAGGTGTGCCAACCGGAGGATATAATATTAACTGGATTAAATTTACTTCATCAAGCCTGAAATCTGCCGAAGATTCTGATGTTGAGAGTAAAATCAATGAGCTAACACTTTACCCAAATCCGGCAGGTGAGCAACTTTATCTATCTACCAGTGAACAGAATATTGGTTTTCAAGTCACTCTTTACGATTTGTCCGGAAAAGTACTTATTGATATGACAATAACAGACACTCATATGAATATTGATCTTTCCGGAATCGGTTCTGGAATTTATCTTGTTAAGGTTAACGAAGAAGTGAAACAACTTATAAAAAAATAACGCCCGCTAATGACTATAATCCCGTGTTTACTGAAAGGTTGCACGGGATTTTTTCAAAATAATTAAAAACATGAAAATGACAATAATTCAAAGAAAATGTAAGTTCGTATCGATTGCGCTTTTTGCAATTTTGTTGTCAATTAACCTCCTTTCTCAATCGCCAGTTGAGCAGCATGGTCGTTTGCAGACTCTTGGGAATCGTATTGTGGATAAGAATGATAGCATTGTTAGTTTCGCTGGGATGAGCCTTTTTTGGAGTAATTGGGCAGGTGATTTTTACAGGAGTGAGGTAATTAATTGGTTGGAAACCGACTGGAACTGCACAATTGTCAGGGCTGCCATGGGTATTGAAGGAGATGCTTCGGGCCCGGGATATCTTGTAGCCCCGGAAACTGAAAAGCTAAAAATTAAAGCTGTGGTCGAGGCTTGTATCGACACTGGAATTTATGTCATAATAGACTGGCACGATCATAACGCACAACTTCATACGGACGAAGCTTCCGGATTTTTTGCCGAAATGGCCAGAGAATATGGTAATTACGATAATGTTATTTACGAAATATTTAATGAACCACTTGATGTAAACTGGCAACAAGTAATAAAACCCTATGCCAGAATAGTTATCGATTCCATCCGAAAATATGATTCTGATAATTTAATTGTGGTTGGTACAAGAAATTGGTCTCAGATGGTTTCTGAAGCTGCAGCCAGCCCTATTAATGACACGAATGTCGCTTATTCATTGCATTTCTATGTTGGCACTCATTATCAATGGTTAAGAGACGAAGCACAAAAAGCGCTCGATGCCGGAATTCCTCTGTTTGTAACTGAATGGGGGTTGTGGGGCGAAAACTCCGAACTTGATACCTGGATTCAATTCATGAAGAAAAATAAATTAAGCGCTTGCAACTGGTCCGTTAACGACAAGGTCGAACCCTCATCGGCATTAAACACTGGGGCAAGCAGAACCGGTGGCTGGAGCGATGCGGATTTGACCTGGATAGGTAAAACAGTAAGAAATTATACAATTTATTGGGACAGTACCTATACACCAGCAATCCCGGATCTACCCTGCGATACATTTACTATTCCAGCCCGGTTAGAGGCAGAGAGTTATTGTGATATGTCTGGCATTCAGGCTGAAACATGTTTGGAAGGTGGAGAAAATGTTGGTTATATTGAAGCAGGCGATTGGTTTGAATTTACGGTAAATTCTAACATTGATGACACAGTTGCAGTTGAATACAGGATTTCTTCATTAAGCACAGGTGGTGAAATTGAACTACAAATGATTACAGATAAGGAATCAAAATCGTTGCAAACAATCGAATTCTCTTCTACCGGAGGTTGGCAAAACTGGACAACAGTTGTTAAAAATGCCTATGTCCCTAAAGGTATTTATACATTGCGGCTTATTGCAAAAAAAACAGGTTTTAATATTAACTGGCTAAATATTATGAGCTCAGCATCAGGCACAAATGAAACATTGACTTTTGACGATATAATCATATACCCAAATCCGGCAGACCAAACCCTATTTATCAACACAAAAATTCAAAACTACAATGTCGAAGTTTTTGATATTGGTGGAAGAAGGGTTTTAAACATAATCAATCTGGCTGGAAAATGTAATATCGAAATTGGGTCCTTCAGCTCCGGAACGTATATTCTTAAAATTGATAATGAGAGATATTCCTGGACCCAACTATTTATTAAAAAATAGAAGGATGATAGCTATTCATTTTTTGTTCAATAGTCTTTGTATCATTCGTAAATGCTGAATAAAAAGGAATAACCATGATTGAAGGTTAACAGTGTATTTCATAAAACTTCGTTCTGATTTCAATCAGTATTGAGTTCAATTCAGAAAGGTTTGGCTTGTCAGGCAAAGCTGAGTGTGCATATATTTCATCCATTTTTTCGATTTTATCGTTTGCCATTTTCACCAGGTCTTCGTATTCAAATTCACCTGCTCTTATTCTAAGCAGGAATTCACGATTAGGCCGTCTTACAATAATCTGACCCGATTCACCAATCTCTGCTGCCATATCAAGTAAGCGAAAAGTGTGCATCATGTTTTTTGCATCGTAATTTTTCCCATGAGAAAGAGTATTCGAATATCTTTCATCATTTCGTTTTTCCACCCATTCCCAATATTCCTTGTATTCCTTACAATAGGTAGAATAGCCTGATTTATTGAAAGACATAATTGCTTTTGGTTCCATTTCTTCAGGAATGGAACTTAACGATACTTCATTTGCCGATTCCTTTTGTATAATTCCCTTGAAATCCTCACTATATCTGTAATACAAACCATAAAGTTCATGCATATGCGGTATTCTTGATAATCCGCATTTTTCCATTTTCATGTTATTTATTCTAAGGAAGTCCAATAGTGGCAATGATCCTTGTTTGTGAACAACAAAGCAAAAATCCAGAATCGATTTTCGTTCTTTTTTAACAGGATTAACAATTTTCTTATTTAGTCCCTTCGCTTTTTGGATTTGCGTTATTGCATACCCTGCAAATGAATTTTTACATTCTTTTGAGAGAATATCTTCTATCCTGAAATGATCAAATAATGGATGCTTATAAAGTATACATTCTGCAGGTGAAGCCAACATCTCTAATAGATTTGGATTGTTTTTGGATAACAAATCCACAAACTTCTTCAACTCATAATAAACAATATCATTCGTTTCATTATTAATCTGTTCGGTATACATCAACCCAAACAAGACCTCTTTTGGAACAACAAAAACCCCTTTAATATCTGTATCAGAAGTGGGAGTATTTAACCCATAGGCTCTACTCCCACTTATACACTCAAACAAAAGCAATCCATCGTTTTTTAGTTCTTCAATTTTCATCCATAAACATTTAAAAATTTGCGAAATATAGAATTAAGTATTTCCGTATCGATTTCTTTTTTTCGGAATTCGGAAGAAAAGCTCTCACTTCGTTCAATAGCATCAACAATTACAGATTCTATCCTTAAATCCCTCTGATGAAAATAACGTTCATCTTTTGAACTTTTTAGATCAACAAGGCTTTTTATTAATTCAACCATTCCTTTATCCTCAACTAAAGATAATAAGTTGTGGAACTTAATAGGTGGCGGCGATTGATTTTTAACCACCCACAAAGCTGCAAGAGATGTTCGCATAGCATAAAAATATTTCTTGAATTTTATTGATTCCGTATCAGATGGAAAATCAAAGGCATTTTTTGCCATACTAACATAATGGTGTAAGACAGCTCTCGGCGAGAAATACTCATCTATGTGCATAATTATTTCCTTTCTGAATAATTCATCCTCCATGTAAACAATTGGAGATTGGATCCATTCAAGCAATGGTGCATTTGATTTTTGAAAGAGTCTAAGACACTTACGAATTTCCCATCCACCGATATCCAATACTTCATCAATTGGCAATTCAATTACATCCTTTCTTTCATTTATTGAAAGATACCAGTTCATTTTATGAATGTAAACAAACCTCACATCATAGTCACTATCGGGTGATGGAAATCCCCATGCACGACTGCCCGATTCACAGGCATAAAGAATTTTGACATTATATGACTTTTCAATCTCTTTAAGTTTCTGTATTATAGCTTCTCTCATTTTTTTATCCTTTAATTACCGCAAGAGGGGTCAACTCAACAAGAATTTCTACCAGGTCGTTCTGGTTTTCCATCACCACATCGATGTCCTTGTATGCTCCAGGGGCTTCATCCAGATCACTCTGATTTCTGATAGAATGAATAATTCCCTTTTCATTCAATTTAGAAATCTCTTCATCGAGGTTAAGGGTTCTCTGGGCCTGCTTCCTGCCTAAAACTCTTCCGGCACCATGCGAACAGCTTTCAAAGCTCTCATGATTACCCATACCCCTGACAATATAACTCTTTGTCCCCTGCGAGCCAGGAATAATTCCGGTTTCACCAATCCTTGCACTTGTAGCACCCTTTCTATGAACCAGGACATTCGAATTGAAATGATTTTCCCAACGGGCATAATTATGGGCAATATTTATAAACTCCAAATCAGCAAAACTGCTGCCAATTGCATCAACAAAGACAGAGAGGATATTATCCATCATCATCTTCCGGTTAGCAAAAGCAAAATCAACACAATACTGCATTTCAAGCATATAATCCTTTGCTTCAGGTGTTTCAATGGGCAAAAATGCAAGGTTCACAGACTTTTCTACTTCTGTATGCCACCTTTCATTTAATTTACGAGCTATTTGATTATAATGGTCGGCTACCTTCAGTCCTATATTTCTGCTCCCTGAGTGTATCATAATCCAGATATGCCCATCGGAACCTTTCTGTACCTCGATAAAATGGTTGCCTCCACCAAGTGTGCCAATTTGTTTTCTGGCGCTTTCAAATTGCCTTTCAACAATACCTGATTTTACAATGTTTTCCGTTGATGGCATAACCGCAACATCCTTCTTTTCCTTCTGATGATCAAACCCAAGGGGAACTAATTCCCTTATACCACTCATAACTTGTTTTAACGTTTTTACTGATATTTCATCAAGATTGGTTTTTACAGCACACATGCCACATC
>JAHEEB010000271.1 GCA_024640925.1 Bacteroidota bacterium
TTCTTCAATGGTAAGCTTGTTTGTTTCCACATCTTTTTTATAAAAGGGAAACAATACCTGATCCAGGCGACCGGGACTCATAGCCATATTGATATTTTCTGCATGTATTCCAACCTGGCACAACCAAAGGGAATTAACAGCTTCGCGGAAAGATCGTGCCGGTTTGGCAGGAACCTGGGCACAAACCTCTGCAATCTTTTCAAGGTTTTGTTTATGAAATGGATCGGTTTCTTTGTCAGCCAGTCTTTTAGCTTCTTTCGACAGGTTGTTTGCATAATTAATTATTCCCTGGAGTGCAACCTGAACTGCCTGATAGAAAGCAAGCTGTTGAGCAATCTCTTTCCCATTTCCCTGGCTTAAAAGAGTTTTTTCTTTTTCCGAGGCTTCTGCTATAATGGGTTCGAGACCTTCGGTAAGTGCACGGCTGTATGTAGGAACACAGTGTGAAATACACCCTGCTTTGCCACTTATATAGTATACAATTTTTTCTAATAATTGAAGCGAAACCGGATTGTTAAACCTTTTCCGTGTTAATTCAAGTACTGTACTATCCATCCAGTAAGGGAAAATTTCAAAATTGCACTTTTCAAGATCTTCTTTTGTGAGTTTCTGTGGATTTGTTCGCCTTTCACTTATCGTATCCAGTTCGGGCCATATGGCGAGCCCCATAAATTCAGGATACAAAGGTGCTCCAATTGGCTTGGAAGTTGTGGAACCACCCAGCAGGTTATCGTCAAAGAACAAAACTTTTCGGTTGCTTAAATAATGATTAATCGCTTTAGCCCTTGCCAGTTCAGGATTTTCACCAAAGATTCTTTTGTTCTTGAAATAACTGGTTATCAGCTCTGCCCGCTCGATACAAACTTCCGTTTTGGAATTAAAATGCAATTGCCTTAATTTTTTTATTAATGGCAGATCGTCAAGCGTATATTCCTGTAAGCGTATGTCTCCAAGTGGATTCATGTTGTTCAAGGTTGATAATAGTTGATATTTTATGCTGCGCAAATACCATATTTTGGTAATATATCGTGAAGTACTTCAAGGCGGTGTTTTTGTAATGCATCGTGGAAAAGTTTCCAGTCGCTGGTGAGAAAGCTTTTGTGATATACAAACAGGTCCTTTTTATGCTCTTTATAGCATTCCGTTCCAAGAGCAAGGTATTTCCATGAACCAATTCCTTTTGGAATATATCCAATCTTTTCTTTTCCACTTTCGGCAAAGGAAAATTCGCCATTAAAAATCGAATTTATCCATTTCTGATGGCGTATATCTCCATTTTCATCGGTAAATTCCCGAATATTTTTGTTTATCTGATCCAAATCTTTAGAAGGAATCTTTTCAGTTACCATGTAATGTGGATTTTTCATTCGAAAACGAACCATTGCTTCAAACATGCTTTCGACTGCCTGGATAAATATTTCAGGATTTTTCCTGTAAATTTTTTGTCCGAGGCCATTTCTGTATTGCCATTCAAGATATGGAAGATCGGGATAAGTTATTGCTGCTCCATGTCCGAGGGGTAAAACCTTTCCTACAAAAAAACTTATGATCAAATTAAATATATCCTGTAAGCTTTTTTTTGGTTTTACAACTCCTTCTCCATCTAATTCACTCACTTCGTTAATTTCATGGCTTACACCGGCAAATCCCTGGTGAGAGAAAGCATCGGCAAATACATGCATAGTAATACCCAATCTGTGAAGGGCATATGGTTTCTCTGCATCGTTAATGCAAAGTGTAACCATATCGCGGGCAACAAAACTGTCTTGTGTGCAGACCAGTTTTTGAATAAATGTTCCTTCCGGATTCTGGTCGTGTATTTTTCCGCCATTACCTGGCAAAAAATGAAATGGGAGCCATACAAACCTGTTTGCCAGAGCCCTGAAATTTCGAGGGTCCATCATTCTGTGGGCTGAACTGATTCTGCTATAAAAGGCTTTATTAGTGAACTGAATAAGCCCATCATTAATAGTATCGTCAACATAAGCTGCAGCATAGGCAACTTTTGAAGCCTCTTCGGCAGGAAAGCCAGCTAAACGCGCCAGGATATAAGTGACAGCATGATGAAAATCTATTTGCATTTTTGCTGAATTTTCATGGTTTAAAATTGATTCAACTTTTCTCTTATAATAATCCGGCCATTGCGTTTTCTATCCATTGGAATGAATACATTCCCATGCCGGCCATCCTATCTGCAGGAACATCCACCTGGCACAAATCCACACGACAGGTATATATTAAATGGACCAAGCAGTTTGCTGGTGCACAAATCAGGTTCCTGTTGTAAGTATTTCTTTGAGAGTAAAGCAAATATCTGACCAATGGTAAATGCTGCAGATAAATCAACTTTTATCATACCTTTAGGTTTTTAAGATTTAGGTCTAATCGTCACAAAAATTAGTAAATGTTTGTGATTTAATCAGTATGAAAAAGTAGATTTTTCAAGAAATCTCATCAGGCTTTTCAAAAAGTATTCCGAGTCACAAAGCCTCAAAGTTCTTATTTTAAAGACATTAATCTTAGTAATACCTTTGTGTTTTAGAGAATTCGTCAAATCTTTAGAATATGCCAAAATAGAATTTATCTACAATGCAACCTCTAAAAACAAAAACTGCATAGTATTCGAATTATCTGTGAGAAGGTGTGAAAACCTAATACCCATTTGAATAGGAATTGGTAGGGAAAAAATATATACCTCTGCATTCAGGTCGAAACCTACCGATTGATAATCTGTGAAAGTATATTTGTCGATGTTGGTTTCCCCATAGTCATAAAAGAGATTCCCTCTGATCCGGTTGCAATAAAATACACGGCCGATCGAAAAGTCAGGATAGAATAGAGGCATAGAATAGATGGCAGTTGCTTTGATGAATTCGGTGTAAGGTTCAGATACGTATCCTCTTATGAATTCCAGTTTTTTCGATAACCAGTAAGCTCCATACGATTGTGTATAAGTATTGTTCTCATAGCCAAAAGCCATGCTGAGCGAGTGATTAGTTGAAATTCCGGGAAAGTAAAACTGAGAATTAAGAGAAAAACAACGCAGATTTCCCTGGTCGGTATTTAGGTTCAAATTATGGTACGTTGCTGAAATAACCTGACCCCACCTTGGGTAATATTGTCTTTTACTCTGAAATTTTGTATTAGAAAACAGCAGGGTAAAATCGGGTCCGGATGCCCAGCTCCGATCAATCATCCAATCGGGAACGGATTTGTTAAAATCAATTAGGGAATAGCTATATCCGCCATCGAGACTCAGGGTGGTGGTATAAACATTTCTGGAAAAATCAAATGGAAGTGTTAGCCCTATCCTGAAGAGGTTTTCGTCAAGCGAGAATAGCTTTTCAGTACTGTCCCATTGGGTAAAATAGTCATACTTACGACCGTTACTGTATTGAAAATTGATAACAGGGAAAAGTCCGGCATAACTTAAACCAACATACTCCCTGGATGCCATATCAGCCGAAAAATATTCGACCCCTGCCTGTACAGAAAGAATATTCAGTTTATCATTCGAAAAAGCCTTTAACCCAATTCCATTTCCAGTAATAGTATAGGGAGTCCAGCTGTGTATAAAAACAGAATGTTTAATTGGGCTGTAGTTTTCTATCTCAGGTTGAAAATCATTTTTAGTACCCTTAATCGAAAACAAACTATCCGGATTTTCCATTTCAACAAGGTATTGAAAATAATTATCTGCTGCAGTAGCATCAGTAACTCTGGCACTCCAGCGCGAAGGATCAATATTTATTTTCCCGGTTCTGAACCCGGCAGTTGAATATACTTCGAATAGCAGAGTATCTCCTGAAAGTGAAGGATTGTATACACCATAAATATTGGTTAAAACTTGCTGAATTTTACCCGATGACATATCAATAGAAGCAATACCATCAATACCCTGGATGGGAGTTCCGTATAAAACATGATTTTTCCAAAATATACAGGAGCTTATTATTTCATTTGTATAGGGAATAATGTCTGTTATTTCTCCACTGGCAACATGGAGCTTTGAAATAGTCTTTTGGTTGTTGAAGCTTTGGATAAAAACAATATCTTCTTCATCATCGGACCATGAAGGCAAACTGGCAAAATGAAGCGGGGCAAGAGTAAATTCGTTAATGACTTTTCCGCTAGTCGTTTGAAGTAAAGCAATTTTGCACTGAAGATCGGAACCATATTTTATGGCAGTTATAAATTCACCGGAAGCAGAAAGAGCAGGAGCAAAGTACTTACCATGCTTTGTTATCTGAACCTTTTTACCAGTTTTTACAGAGTACTTAACAATATCGGAATATGATCTTTCACCCCAGCGCACATCAGGAGAGTAAGTTGACCAAACAACCGAACTGCCATTACTATGTATTCTATCAACCGGGTTTATATCCAGAAGATTTTTCTCTTTAAAATTGTGAACTAGAACAAGAGAAGAAATATCATCAAAACCATGCTTAAGTACTAAAATTGAATCTGTTCCAACTGAAAAAGGATACAAATAGTTCGTATAAACATTGGTTTCAGGAACAGAAACGAATAAAAAAGTGTCAGCCTTGGTATTTTTTGCTTTAGCTGTCCATATTGAGTCATATTCGTTTAAAGCATTGTTATAGGTATGATTCAAGTTGTTTCGTGTATACTTTCGAAGGTTTCTTGAAAGGTTAAAAGGCCAAAACGAAAGATTTGTGGTGTTGTTTAATACCTTATTCCAAGTCTGATCAGAATAGGTTTTTCTGATATAGGAAGTCATCAGGTAACCCAGGTGATAATGATCCGGGAAATTAACCTTATATGATCCTAAATAAGCCTCATTATAAGTATATCTAATATTTTCCAGTTCCAATGCTCTGATATTCCTGACAAATGATGGAAGTCTGCCTCTTCCTGATTGCGAAAGAGCAGTTTCTGTGCATACGGCATCACCCTCAAAAACCCATGATGGAATACTCAAATTCATACAAATGCTTTGTCCATAATCACCAAAAACTTTCCTGGCAAAATATGTAAACCCCTGGTTTAATTTGGCATATTGAACAGCATGGCGATATTCGTGAATAGAAAGAAGTTGAATCCAATCATTATTTCCAAGCAAATCGGCATCTTGCGGAGGAGTTGTATAAAAAACTATTTCCCTGGGAGCAAGACGAGTATATCCGTTTGATAAAGCAGACTGATTAAAAAGGAAAACAGAGATGGGCTTGGTATGCATTTCTAGAGAAGCATTAACAGGGAGCCAGGCATTTTCGAGTAATAATGCAGTTCTTTCACCTTCAGAGGTAATGGCTTCAGGAAAGACTACCTGGAAATGGTCTGTCTTAATTTGTTTCCAGTTTAGTCCGGCAGGGTTTTGTGTTTGAGAAAACAAAATCAATCCCTGCCAGGTTATCAAAAAAAACAGAAATATTTTGCGCATTTATTTTAGTATAGACCAACAGAAAATCCAAGGCCTAACATTAAGCCTCCTGGTGCCATAAGATTCATTGATATTTTCGATGCATCTGATAATGTAATGTTTTGGGTGAGAACATCCCAGGGCTCTTTTTCCAGGGGTATTGAATATCCCATCTCAAGGTGAAAACGGAAACGGTTACCTAATTTCCACTGATATCCTAAATTCAGATTGATGTTATTTGCAGGATTTAACCGTAACGATACATCCTGAGTTCCGCCAGGTTTATCTGTGTCCATTTTTATGGCGAGGCTGTCCAACCCGGTTGAGTGGGAATAACTTACTCCATAAAAAATTCCTTTGGGGTACGAACTGTAAAATCTGCCACCGATTGTATATTTTGCACCCCAGCCTCCCATACCAATTGCGCCATTCAGGCATATATTTTTAACTATATTTACTTCCGCGGAAAGAGCAACCAACCCCTCATAGTTTAAACCTCCATCAATGCCTAAAGAGGCTTTATAAACTAATGGTTCCTGCATTGGTGCTGTTCCTGTTGTTGAACCCTCCTGGCAATATAAACCAAGAGCAACAAAAAGCAATATAACTGCAATAAAGACTTTTTTCATTTCAACAGATTTTAGGTTAAAATTAGAATGAAACTAAAAATAATGTTTTCACCAAATAATTAAGCAGAATGATCCGTAATTTTTTCAAAAACGAACCCTTTTTTAGTAAAATATTCAAGAAAGTCTGGCAAAACGGATAACAATTTGTCAGCTGCTTTTGCTGAATCGTGAAATACTATGATGGACCCACTTTTAGTACTTCTTATAACATTTCGCAGAATCATTTTGGTG
>JAHEEB010000272.1 GCA_024640925.1 Bacteroidota bacterium
GCATTTACAGTTGTTACAGTAATGGCAGCTGTTCCTGCAGCAACTCCTGTAACCAAACCGCTTGTGCTTACAGTGGCTATTGAAGAGTTGCTTGTACTCCATGTTACACTTTTATTTGTATCATTTGTCGGCAGAACTGTAGCTGATAATTGCTGTGTATAGCTAACACTAATTGATGCACTGGTTGGACTTACTGAAACTCCGGTAACAACGACAGGGTTTTGAATATTAACACTCGTATACAATTCCCATTGGCCGGGAGCCAGCCAATAAGAAGTCTGGCCAGTATAAGTGTATTCATAATTACCAAAATAATTATACCATGTACCGGTTTTTGTAAACCATGGTGTAATAGATCCTCCGGTAGTTCCGAAATTACCCATTATTACAACATCCATTGATGAGTATTTAAAACGTATCTGGCGAATAGGACCAATGCCGTCATCTACAATGCCGTTACCATCATTATCTGCTTCATAATATCCCAGTGTAAATGTCTGGTTTTCTTTTCTAAGTTTTAATAATTTAGAAATAACATTGTAAAGATCTTTCCTGTTTTGATCCTGCATGTATTGAGCCCAAACTAATGGCTTTTCACTTGTTCTGCAATCAGTACTTATTGTTCCGTTGGGACAATAATTAATTGTATAGTCATACCCCTGCTCGCCAAACATCCAAATCATTTTTGACCCTGGCACAGTGTAAAGGAATGCTGCACCTAAAGCCATTCGGTCAAGTGCTGTATTCGTTTCTTTGATGTTGTAGCTGCCACTTGAGTTTCCCCATTGGTTACACATGTACATTTGTCGTTCTTCATCATGGCTTTCCATAAATACAACTCTTGTATCAGTTTGTGAAGCCCCTAAATTCGAAGCACTATTAGTAAGCTGCCATCCCATCATTGCTTCTTTGTATTGCGAGTCAACACGTCGCCAGGGAAGTGTTCCGTATGCCGATAATATATTTTCTTCCTCATCTACGCACCAATGTTCTATAATTACATATGCGTTGCTTTTAACCTGCCAAATCTGATTGGCCATTCGTTCTATGTTATAAATCCTGGAATCGTCCCTTGCACTTGGATCAACAGTTGAATAAGTCTGGGTAAAGCCTTTTGTGAAATCAAAACGGAACCCATCAATTTTGTATTCCTCAAGCCAATGTTTATTGACTCTGTCAAAAAAATCCCATGTATATTGACTTGTATGATTAAAGTCGTTTCCCCAGCCAATAGTTGTATGAGGAGCTGTTTCGTTATACCATGGATTATTACTTGCCGGTCGGCTTAGTGTTGAATTCCAGTATAATTGGGCAAGTGGACTTGAATTCATAGAGTGGTTATAAACCATATCAAGAATAACAGCAATTCCGTTTTGATGGGCTACATCAACCAATTGTTGCAGTTTCTCTTTTGGACCATAATATTTATCAGGTGCAAGGTAAAAGGAAGGATTGTATCCCCAGCTGCTGTTACCATCGAATTCATTTACGGGCATTAATTCAATGGTGTTGATTCCTAAATTTTTTAAATAGCCCATAGAATCAATTACCGATTGAAAACTGTGTTGTGCGGTAAAATCGCGAATTAATAATTCATAAATTACCAACTGATGTTTAAGTGGACCGGTAAAATTGGTTACAGTCCAATTGTATTCTTGTTGGGCAGTTTGAAATACACTGGCTATTCCTTTATTTGTATCGGTATAAGTAATTAAATTTGGGTATGTTTGACTGGAAATATATGGATCATTCCATGGATCAAGTATTTTCTCCGCATAAGGATCTGCAATTCTTATTCCGTCTACTACATACTGGTAAATGTATTCCTGTCCGGCTGTTAAATTGCTTAATTGAACCCAGAATTTTATACCATCAGGGGTTTTATTCATACTTGTCTGGCCCCAGCTGTTGAATGTTCCTGTTACATAAGCGCTACCTTTATTAGGAGCAGTCAGTACCAACACAACCGTGTTATTATCAATATAATTGATGCCATCAATTGCTCCATTAGGAACATTTTGTGCAAATGCACTACCACTCAATAGGTACAGACCGATTGTCAGTGCCATCAAGATCGTCAGAATTCTCGTTTTTTCTTTCATAATTATTTATAGGTGATTAGTTAAGTAGTAAGTTAAAAAGAAATGTTAACCTGATTTTATGAAGAAAAGAGAAAAATGAATAAAATAAACTACAAACGTTACCGCAAACGATTGCAATATCAAACCGTAACGAACCATTAAACAACGATTCCTAAAAATAATTTTATTGTGTTTTTATTTTCTTGTCCTCAGAACGTTCCATATAACGCATGTTCTGCTGTATTGCAAACAATGGAAGAAAAAATATTAAATCCAGGCCGGTTGGTATTCAATTTTCTATCCAGGCTTAGAACCGAATGGCCAACGGGAACATTTAAAAATTCGCTTACTATCTTGTTGGCAGGAATTGCTTTTAATTTTTGTTCACCGCCTTTAATTTCTATTTGGTAGTATTTCCTGAGCATATCAAACAGCGACTTGTCTTCAAAATTGCGCGATGTAAATCTTGGCAGGTTGATATTCGGGACATAATTTATATCGTAAAACAAAGGTTTATTATCTACTAACCGAAGCCTTTCAATGTAAATACAGCCAGCTTCTTTCTCAACATCTGTCAGTTCAAATATGAAAGGATAAGGCCACTGTATAACTTTGGGTTTAGCGATAATTCTTGTGCTTAGATTATCTCTTCCAACAGCCGAAGTCGTGCCAGATACCGACAATATTCCTATTCCTTTTGGCTGGTTCGAAACAATACTCCCTTTCCCTTTATGCTTCTTAATTAAGCCTTCATTTAAAAGTGAATCGAGGGCATGCCTTACTGTCGGACGAGTCAGGTTAAATTGAGAACATAAGTCGTTTTCCGAGGGCAATAAATCCCCCTCTTTAAAGACCCCTTCTATAATTTGTTTCCGGAGCAATTCATACAATTTTCGATAATGTGGTATTTTCAGATCTGATGCCATATCATTTTAATGTACTCATGTAAAAATAAATAATTAAACTTGTATTTACAAGTTTAATTTGTATATTTGCAAAACGAATAAATACTGACTATTTGACGTACAAATATAATTATTTTTTAAACATGTATTTACAAGTTAAAACAAAAAATATTTATTTTCAATAGGTTGAGAATTTTTAGATAAGACACCTGTAAATATTCAGAGTTGAAACTGGAGTATAAAAAACAAAAACGTTTAATTTCTATTTAACAAAAAAATATGGCCATACCAGTTATAATGCCCAAACAGGGACAATCGGTTGAAACCTGTATTATTACAGAATGGGCAAAGAAGAAAGGTGAACCTGTTAAAAAGGGAGATGTACTTTTTTCCTATGAAACCGATAAAGCATCATTTGAAGCTGAGGCCGAAGCCGAAGGTATACTTTTGGAAGTATTCTTTAACGATGGAGACGAGGTGCCCGTGCTCACAAATGTTGCAGTAATAGGAAAAGCCGGCGAAGCAACTGAATTGTTTCGCCCCGGTGGTCCAACAAGTAATAATCAGAAGGTTGCAGTTAGCGAAGAGCAAACAAAAACAGAGAGTAAACAATCGAATTCTTTCAACTCTGCTGAGCTGAAGTCTGAAACTGGCCAGAAAACAAAAATATCGCCCCGTGCGCGTGTTATGGCTGAGAAAAAAGGTGTGGATATCACACGGATAGTTGGCTCCGGTCCCAATGGTAGAATTATTGCTTCAGATATTGAGAAAACAGGATCAACGATTTCTACACCAGTTGAATCAGTTAAGACTACACCAATCTCATCATACATACCACCTGCTGCAAGTACAATTTATTCTGAAGGAGATTTTGTAATTAACAAGCTATCGAATGTTCGTAAGCTCATAGCTAAAGCTATGCATGAGTCGATTAGCAATTCCGCTCAGCTTACCCACCATATGAGTGCAGATGTGAGAAAAATGCAGTCTTTGAGAAGTAAAGTGAAAGCTGAAATGGAAAAGGGAAGCAAAGTGAATATTACTATAAACGATATGGTTTGCTTTGCTGTAATACGTGCTCTGGAGAAATTTCCTGAAGCCAACAGCCATTTCCTCGGCGATTCTACAAAAACCTTCAGAAAGGTACATCTCGGATTGGCTGTAGACACCCCCCGGGGCTTAATGGTACCTGCTGTTACCAATGCAGATGATCTATCTCTTAAAGGTCTTTCTAATCACCTGCGAGAGATCGCTGACCAATGTCGCAAAGGAGGCATCAATCCTGAATTACTTTCCAGTTCTGCAGCATCATTCACTGTTTCGAATCTCGGAAATTATGGAGTGGAAATGTTTACTCCAATTATTAACCTTCCACAGGTTGCTATTCTTGGAGTGAATACTATTATTTATCGTCCAGCCGACCTTGGTAATGGTGCATTCGGGTTTATTCCGGTCATAGGTCTGTCATTAACTTACGATCATCGTGCTATCGATGGTGGGCAAGCTACTTTATTCCTTAGGGAAATTAAAAATCAAATTGAAAATTTTAACGAAACAATATAAAAGTTTGAAATTCGAGGTTTGAAGTTGCTGAAAACCAACCTTGAACATCGAATAGTAAACCTTCGAACATATTAATTTTAAAGTCATGCCAAAAAGTCAATTCATCGATCCAAAAGAAATGCGTAAACCGGGTAAGCTTACATTCGGTACTATCCCGGTAAACCAGTATAAAAAAAGTATTGAGGACGAAAAAGAAAATTATTCGAAAGATGATTTCATTCGTATTTATCGCGATATGGTTATTATCCGCGAGTTCGAGAATATGATAAATGAAATTAAAATTAAAAATGAATATAGGGGTATATCATATAACCACCCTGGTCCTGCACATTTATCTATGGGGCAGGAGGCATCGGCCGTAGGAATGGCTTATAATCTTAGCGTAGAGGATTATATATTCGGATCACACCGTAGTCATGGCGAAATACTTGCTAAAGGGCTTGCCTCTATTCACCAGTTATCGGACAAAGCTTTAATGAATATTATGAAAGGGTATTTTGGTGGCAAAGTACTGGCAGTTGTTGAAAAGGATCATAAAGGTACGGTTAAAGAACTGGCGAATAAATTTCTGCTATATGGAACTCTGGCTGAGATATTTGCCCGTGAGAATGGATTCAATAAAGGTCTTGGCGGATCGATGCATGCATTCTTTACCCCATTTGGTGTTTATCCGAATAATGCAATTGTAGGCGGCTCAGGCGATATTTCAGTTGGTTCTGCATTATATAAAAAGGTAAACAACAAATCTGGTATTGTAGTTTGTAATATCGGAGATGCTTCTATGGGTTGTGGTCCCGTATGGGAAGGTATTTGGTTTGCCACCATGGATCAGTATACCCAGCTTTGGGAAGAAGCATACAAGGGAGGATTGCCTATTCTTTTCAACATAATGAATAACCAGTATGGTATGGGCGGTCAAACCTGTGGAGAAACCATGGGTTATGGTGTACTTGCCCGTCTTGGAGCTGGTATAAATGCAGATATGATGCATGCTGAAAGGGTAGACGGGTTTAATCCACTTGCTGTTATCGATGCTTTTAAGCGTAAAAAACAAATTCTAACAGATAAAAAAGGTCCTGTACTGCTGGATACACTTACTTATCGTTTCAGTGGGCATTCTCCTTCCGATGCATCTAGCTATAGGAGCAAAGAAGAAATTGAAGCCTGGCAACAGGTCGATTCTATTATTGGTTACAGCAAAGAACTGGTAAAAGCCAAGATTACCGGACAATCAGATTTGGATGATATTCGCTCGGGTATTGTTGAAAAGCTTACCGATATTCTTAAACTTGCTATTGACGACAAAATATCGCCTCGTATTAATATGATTGCAAATCCCGATGCTATTGCCGAAATGATGTTCTCGAATGGCTCGGAAGATAAACTGGACAATAGAAAACCGGAAGTAAACCATCCGATGGAAGAAAATCCACGGGTAAAATCACTCAAAACCAAAGAACGATTTTATCTTGACAAAGATGGCAAACCTGTTTCTAAAGCCAAGCTTTTCCAATTGCGCGATGGTATTTTCGAAGCTATAATTGATAGGTTTTATAAGGATCCAACTCTTGTTGCTTACGGCGAAGAAAACAGGGATTGGGGTGGAGCTTTTGCTGTTTACCGTGGATTGACCGAGGCTTTACCTTATCACCGTTTATTCAATTCTCCTATTTCGGAAGGTGCTATTGTTGGAACAG
>JAHEEB010001016.1 GCA_024640925.1 Bacteroidota bacterium
AATGTTTTCTAAGTCTTTTTGAATGTCATCAAGGTTGTTGTCATCACCTTTCTCACAGCTATATAAGAACAAAGTGATTGAAAACAAAATAATAAAGACAGATCGCATTTTGAATAATTTAAAATAATACACTGCAATATAATAATTTTCTAAATTAATGTTACTATGAGCTTTTATTTTATCCTTCCAAATTGGCAACAACCCTAAATATGCCTTCTCTCCGAATTCGACATAATCCAATTGGATAGTTAGTTAACATTTGTTTTACCAATAATATACGGTCAAAATGAAAAGCTGAGATTTATAAAAAACAAATCAACCAATACTCTCAATTCTCTCTCCACAAATCCTCTGAGTCATTTCCCTTAGCAACTGTACCCTTTCACCAAGGTATACCAGATCTTCTTTGGTAATATGGTACTGCTTCATCCTGTATCTGGCGTCGATATATGCCCTTACCAGAAGCTCGAATCTGTCAATTTGTTCATTGGTTTCTTTCGGGAAAACTTCTTTAAAACGGATATCGGATGCCTGTGCTTTTAAATCAAGTTCGCGGAGATTATGTTCTTTGGGTCGATAATCTGTATAAGTGAGAAGAATTGTTGTATAATAACGTTCAGCTGCTTGATGAAGCATAAAAGCAGCTGGTTTATATGTTTCATCGAACATTGCATATGTGTAATGCCTCTTAAAATCATTGCCACTTTCAAACCACTGCTCAAAGTTCTCCAGCATTTTGGATTTCTGTTCTTCTTTAGTGAGTTCTTTTGCCTCTGCCAGCCCGTATTTACCGCTATCAAAAAGCATAATGCCTTCTTTTTTAATATCGGAAAAGAAGTAATTGCCATATAATAGCGCGTTGTTAACATGTTTTATGCCATGAAAAATCGTATTAATAGAAGTCTTTACCCTGCCAGGCACAACGCACTTCACATTGATGGCTTCCTCTATTTTTATTTTGTTAGAAAAGTTTTCTGTTGGTGTTATTACCAGAATATCGTAATCGCTATCGTAAGAATAGGTAGTACCATCTTCGGCATACACATCGTGTACCCACTTTCCTGTGGCATAACTCCCGAAAAGGATAACCATATGAACGTTTTTATCCGTAGCAATAACATCACGCAATAGGCGGAGTTCTTCCTGTTTGTTGGCGGGGAGATGGGTGAGTGAGGTTTTCAAAAGTGAATAATTGTTTACTGTGCTAAAATAATGAATTTCCTTGATGAGAGTTATTTCTTTACAACTTTTCAACTTTTGAGCTGCTCCTATTGTTTGGTACTTCTTTCATACTGAGTTTTGGTTGCTAAGTTTTTCATAAATAAATTCTGAATGTGTATGACGAAGAAAGTTTTAATAATAATAAAGTATTTACTAAGCCTTATTATGAGAAAAAATGCGGTCAGGAAATGGTTAGGAAATTTAAAAACATAACAGGGACTAAAAATAAATTCGAAATTACTCAATAACAACAATTAAAGACTGGTATATCCAGCTTTTAATTTATATTGCTATCAGAGAGGCTATGAATACCAAAAATGCAACAATTATAAGCCCTATATTTATTTCTTTCCAAGTGTACACTTTCTTTTCACCAGGGGTGAAAAGGTGCAAAAAGTCTGATAAATACAGACGGGTTGTACGCTGAAATCGTGTAAATGGTGAGCGTTTGCGAACCATAGGGCTAAGAATTAAATATTGATAATCCTTTCATTGCTTGAGATGCTGCTATTATTTTATATTGCATACTGCTTGCTGCTGCAAGCTGCATAGCATATTCTTGTTTTGCTTTTACTACCAAGTCGTCTATCATGTGGTCGGCTTTTACTTCTAAAATGATATATGTACCGTCTTTCAGTAATAATAGAAAATCGGGGTAATAACTGCGTAAAGTGTGTGAAGTATGGTCGATGTAATGGATTACAAAGTCTGATTGACCGTGTGTAAGCATTCCAGTAAACCAAACATTTTGAACTTTATCTTCTTGTAACAGATTGTAGAATATTTTACTTTCCGGATGACTGTCGAAACAATAATTATCCAAATGGAAAGATTTGTCTTTAAAAGGTATGTACCTGTCATCGGTTATACTTGCCAGTAGTTCGGGATTTGCTTTTATTGTATAATAGCCGTCTTTTGGCTCTTTTACTAATTCTACTTCAATTTCTTCGGGTTTGGTAAATTCTTCGATTTCAAAATAGTAATTGAATAGTTTGGGAATAATCCAATCTTGTAATAATTCGTTGAACTCATTAACCTTTGTAAGAACTGTTTCTATGCCCTGTTTGGACTGTATAAGGACGGTCTTTATTTGTAATGGAGAAAAGTTT
>JAHEEB010000273.1 GCA_024640925.1 Bacteroidota bacterium
TAGTGCAATAACCCACACAGTAGCGCTGATTCCAGCCAGATAGGGATTTCTGTTATCGACATTAAAAATCCATCGGCCTATTTTTGATAGAATTGCTATTATTGGCATGGCAATAACCAGAAACAAACAGATACCGGCCAGAGTAAAGTGCGACCAACTAATATTATGTGACCATTGCCAGTTTTCAAATACACCACCGGGGAGAAATGAAAAACCACCGACTACAAACGATATAATAAAAACCACCAAAACAAGAATCAATGTAAAAGCGACAATGGCACCAATTATCTTCAGGAAAATCAGAATGATTTCTCCTAACACTCTTACAACTTCAGATAGAGTGTTTTCGGCTGTTTTAAATTCTTTTGAATTTGGAATATTCCTGATGTTCGATTTTACTCTTCCAAATTCTTCTTTTACTGATTCCTGAATGTTATTAATATTTACAGCTTTCCCTCTCATTTCCAGTTTTTGGGCTGTAGTGTTTGCCCTTGGAATTATTAACCAAAGTATAATATAAATGAGAAATCCGGCCAGATTAGCAAAAAACAGGATTACAAAAATAATACGTATCCAAAGTGGATCCATCTCAAAATGAGTGGCAATACCAGAGGCAACTCCCCCAAGTATCGAATGATCTGTATCGCGGTAAAACCTTTTATGTTTTTTTTCTGATGTACCTGCCGATCTCTGACTTTGCTGTTCTTCATCGGGTTCATCAGTATCAGCCGTTTCGAAATCACTGGGTGTACCCAATTGAGAGATAATCTCGGTTACATCTGTTATGTTTATTACCTGTTTATTCCCTCCTTTTTTCGAGTTAAGAATTTCTGCAATCCGGGCTTCAATATCTTCAATTATTTCTTTTGACTCTTGTGGTGAACCAAATTTTTTCTCGAGCGAATCGAGATATTGTTTTAATTTCTCATAAGCGTCTTTGTCCAAATCGAACAATTGTCCGTTTAGATTAACTTTAACTGTTTCTTTCATGGGTGTAGAATTTATTTTTCATGAGGTACTTTTAATGAATTTACAGCCTCTACCAATTCATTCCACGATTCATTGAGCTCTGCCAGGGTTTCTTTTCCCTTATCGGTGAGTGCATAGTATTTGCGTGGTGGTCCCTGTTGAGACTCCTCCCATCTGTAACTTAAAAGGCCAAGGTTTTTTTGACGGGTAAGGAGGGGATAAAGGGTACCTTCAACGACGATGAGTTTTGAATTTTTTAATTCATTTATTATATCGGAAGCATACGCATCGCCACGAGAGAGTATTGAGAGTATACAAAACTCAAGTACTCCTTTTCTCATTTGTGCCTTTGCATTTTCAATTTTCATTTTTATCCTTTTTGAAATTTTTTTTCACCTGTTCGAATTCCTGTTTAATAAAGTCTTTAATACTATCTATGGTAACGGTTTCTCCTCTCATTTCGAGTTTTTGAGCAGTAGTTTGTGCTTCAGGAATTATAAGCCATAAGATAAGGTATATCAGTACCCCTGAGCCGCCTAACAATACCAGGACAATAAACACAACTCTGATAATTACCGGATCAATATCCCAGTATGCAGCTAATCCGGCACAAACACCACCCAGAACTCTGTTTTCACTATCACGATAAATGCGTCTGTGCTGTCTGCCCAGAGGTTGAGTATATTTCTTATCATGCTTTTCTTCATCATTGGAAATAACATCCGGATCACCGAGTATTTCTATAAGATAACTGATGTCCTCCATACTAACTACTTGTCGTTTGTTTCCAAGTCTGATGTTTAAAAGTTCAGACATTCTTGTTTCAATATCTGAAATAATTTCTTTTGAATCGGATTCAGCAGAAAGCTTGTTGGATAAGGTGTCAAGGTATTGTTGTAGTTTCTCGTAAGCATCTTCATCGATATGGAATACAATACCACCTAAGTTTATTGTTAATGTTTTTTTCATTGGTATGAATTAATTATATTATTCAAAAAAGTTTCATAGTTAACCCGTTACAATCCGAAAAGGTTATAATAATCGATGTGTCAACAACAGGAATTTCATTCCACACGGAAACAGATCTTTTCGTATGGCAGGTACTAAGAATAAGAGTACTTCCTAAAATAAAAGCCACAAGTTTTAAAAGTCCTTTCATTTTTTAATTATTCTATTGTGATGCAAATATATATATATTTTTACTACTATGCAATACATAGTAGTAAAAAAATATCAGTACATTGTTATAAACAACTCCAAATGCTCAAATTCCTGTTGATTAATTCTTTTAATAACCCTTCATTCCATGTAACCACTGCATTTACACTCCAATTTCCGTGATGAATATGTACAACAAAAAACCCTCTGGGTTTTGCACCAGAGGGTTTATATCAGTATGTAATATTTTAATTATTAATAACCTCTATCGTAGGTTTTGATAATTGATTCCGCTCTTCCATAAATATCAGTTTGTTGATACATTTGAGAAAGCTGTATAATTTGCATCAGGTTCTGATAATTCATTTGTGCCTCTTCAAGATTTGCCGTTTTTTCGTCGTTACTCAAAGAGAAGAAGGCTTTTTGTGTTTTTTCAAGCATATCAAGGCAGTCAGCCAGTACTTTTTTGCCTTTCTCTAATTTACCAGCCTGGAAATATGAATGAGAAATATTCAACATTATCTGGTAATTCATATCAACTTCACTGGAAACATTACGCCTGTACTTACTTGACATTGACAAATAGTATTTCTGCGTTCTGTATAAAATATCAAGATATTCAGTAAGAATTGAATCTCCTTTTTCAAATTTGTTCAATTTGAAATATGCCTGAGCTATACCCGTTACGAAATAATCGTATGGAACCTTTTTATTAGGAGCAATCTCCATTATTCTGTCGAGTGCTTTTTCTGCCCTTACAAAGTCTCCTTTTTTAATAAGAGCTTCGGCAAGTTGTGTAAATCTGATTCTTACACGTACAACATTCAAAGTGCGCAAATGGAAGTTATCGAGATAGCAATCATCTTCATTCATCCGGCCCCATCTATAGTCTTCCATCAGCCTCTTATAAAGGATATCGGCATCGATGCGCCCTTTATCGTATGTAGGAGCTGTTTTAATTGGTACAAGCCGATAAGCAAACCCTTCGAGTTGTAAATAATTATCAAGACCCGAATTTTTGTCTGTTGCAGAGTGTCCCATGACTCCATTTTGTCCGGGTGACACAAAATAAATAGGCCTTTTCCAGTTGTTATTTGCAATAATATCAAACAATATCAAATCGCTTTTCCCAAGTTGTCTTCCCTCAAAATATCCAATAATATTTGTATCGATCAGGTGAGCATCTTCAGGTTTTACTGTACCATTTGCCAAAACAAATGCTGTATCAACAGGTAGTTTAAATGATAGGGTAGGAATGTATTCCAAAACCATATTGTTTTGAGTGCGGAGTTTGTATCTTGGATCTGAGCTTTTTACAAATTCCATAATATCCTTTGCAGGAAAAGGTTTCTGAAATTTATCCTGAATAATAACCCTGTCACGTGTACCATCAATGTATTGTTCATGTGTCATTGATATAGGAAGTGGATCAGATTCATATGCCTTTATTTTCATTGCATCGGCATACCAATCCATGTTTAGCAGCATAAGGTTTACAATCCTTACGTCTGTTCGTATTCCTTCAACTTCTTGTGCATACCAAAGAGGGAAAGTATCATTATCTCCATTTGTAAAGAGTATAGCATTTGGTGCGCACGAATTCAGGTAGTTTCGAGCAATATCTAAGGTAGTATACCTGCCTGAACGATCATGATCATCCCAGTTTTCTTTTACCATAATACCCGGTACTAAAACAAGGCAAGCACCAGAAACGGCTATACTTGCCGGTGCATTTTTAAATGCTTTGCCAGCCATATCAATTATGGCCATCACTCCCAGACCAATCCAGATTGCAAAAGCATAAAAAGAACCTGCATAGGCGTAATCCCTTTCGCGAGGCTGATTAGGATACTGGTTCAGATAAATAACAATTGCCAGACCTGTTAAAAAGAACAGTGTCATAACAACCCAGGCATCTTTCTTATTCTTGTTGAAATGGTAGAGGAGTCCTAATAAACCGAGAATAAAAGGAAGTGCATAATATCTGTTCCGAGATGGTGTATTAGCAATTTCGGCAGGCATGTTTTCCCCATCACCAATTATTTTTTTATCAATAAATGGGATACCACTAATCCAGTTTCCGCTGGTCATGCTTCCATAACCTTGATCATCATTCTGCCGGCCTACAAAGTTCCACCAGAAATACCGCAAATACATAAAATTGATTTGATAACGGACCAGATAAGTTTGGTTATCAAAAAATGTTGGTGGAGCTTTTGGACTGTTGCGATCGGCTCTTGGCTTGTTGTTTTCGTCAAGTCGCATCTTGCCTTCATTGTCGCGCAAAGGATTATAAAGATCCAATTCCTTCATTTTTGCCCAACTGATATACTGATCAATATGATCGTTGTCTTGGCTCCACATGCGCGGAAGTAATGAACAGAATTTAGGATTGTATTCATAACTAAACTTGCGGTTGGTTACAACGTATTTATCCTTGCCTTTACTGTCTTTTCCTTTGTTATAATATTTTTTTCCTTCTTTGTAATCAATAGGTTCTGCATTAAAGTTCTGCCCGTAAACTAAAGGACGATCACCATATTGTTCACGGTTAAGATATGACTGAAGTTTAAATACTGTTTCCGGGCTGTTCTCATTCATTGGAGGATTAGCTGTAGCGCGAATCATAATTACAGCATAAGAAGAATATCCGATAATGATAACTGAAACAATCAGAAATGCAGTATTCAGTTTGGGCATGTTGTTTTTATCAGTTAAGTATAACCCATATACCAACCCTCCTACAAGAAATACAAGGTAAAAATATAACCCACTGTTGAAAGGCAATCCAAAACCATTGACAAACATCAACTCAAATATTGAGGCCAACCAGATAACTCCGGGTATAAGTCCATACATTACGCCAGCTAAAATCAAAAAACCGACTATTAAGGCCAGAATTACTCCCTTGGGAGAAGTCTGATATCTTTTGAAATATACAACCAGAACAATTGCTGGTATAGCTAAAAGGTTTAATAAGTGAACTCCAATGGATAAACCCATCAGGTATGCTATAAATATAAGCCACCGATTAGAATATTTTTCATCAGCAACATTTTCCCATTTAAGTATTGCCCAAAAAACAATAGCTGTGAATAAAGAAGAACTTGCATATACTTCACCCTCAACAGCAGAAAACCAGAAAGTATCAGAGAATGTATAAGCAAGGGCACCAACTATACCGCTACCAATTACTGCTATTGTTTGCCATAATTTTAATTCTTCGTTGCCTGCAATTTTTTTAGCCAGGTGAACTATACTCCAGTAAAGGAATATTATAGTAAAAGCACTGGCAAGGGCTGACATAGAATTTATCATAAATGCAACCTTCGTTACATCGCCACCTGCAAAAAGGGAAAAGAATCTCCCAACAAGCATAAAAAATGGAGCTCCCGGAGGATGCCCTACCTGTAATTTGAATGCAGCCGAAATAAATTCGCCACAATCCCATAAACTTACAGTTGGTTCAGCTGTTAGCAAATATGTTGCAGCAGCAATTAAAAATACTACCCAACCGACAATCCGGTTGTACAATTTAAACTTATCCATTCTATTGTTATATGGTTTTTAATTCTGGCAGCTAATATAATGAATTATCTTTCAAACCTAAGAATGCTTTTGTTAAGGATTTTTAAAATAGTGATTATTGTGTTGCTTTAAAAATACAAAATTACCAAAAATTCAAATGCTGAATACACAAGACTGGTGCCAAGTTAGGACTGTTTATTCTTATTGTTTAATAACGATAATGATACAATTAGTTATATTGGCGAAAAGATGAATGCTAAAAACTTATAATTATTTTGGGGGTAAAGCTTATTATATTTGTCAATGAATCAATAAAACTAATTCGTTGGATTTAAATGATGACAAACAAATTTTTGCATTCGTTGCAAAAGGTGACAAGCCTTCGTTTGATGTACTTTTTAGAAAATATTATGCACAACTTGTAAGGTATTCTATCGGGTATACAAAAGATGGCTCTACTGCCGAAGAAATTGTGCAGGATGTATTTGTAAAAATCTGGGAAAATGCAGCCCGAATAAGCATTGAAACTTCAGTTCTTGCTTATTTATATGCCTCAGTAAGGAACCATTCCCTGAATTTTATCAAGCACG
>JAHEEB010001017.1 GCA_024640925.1 Bacteroidota bacterium
GCACAACTTGGTTATAGCCTGGATGGAAAAAACTTTGTGGAGATTGGCGGCAATGTCATTATGCCTTACCAGTTAAGAACATTTCAGGGTGTTAGATATGCTTTGTTTAATTTCAATACAAGTGGAAAAGAGGGAGGATATGCCGACTTTAATAATTTTCAGGTTATTGAACCCAGGTGTAAAGGACTTACAAGGCCTATTCCATATAACCAGGTTATTAAATTGAGAAGTATTGCCGATGGAAGTGTACTGGTGAATTGGAGAAACCATGTTCGCCCGGTGGACACAAACAGTCAGCTTGCCGGTGGAAATGCATCTTATTTCAGAGTACTCGATCGGGGTAATGGTCGTATTGCACTTCAATCATTGGTTACAGGAGGATTTGTTACGGTCAAGGGAGTGGGTGGCCTGGCCGAAGTCCGCATTGAAAGTGAGGATATGGGCGAAGCATCTTCTTTCCAGTGGGAAGATATGTTGAAAAATGATTTAATGCTAATGTCAATCTATAACCACAGGTATTTGTTTGCCGATCCATATGCACGCAGCCTTTGTTCTGCCGATGCTGCCAACACAAAGCCCGACCGGAAAGATGGTTCTTGTTTTACATGGGAAGTTGTGACCAATCCCTAGGTAATTGCATAAATAAAACCTTATTCTTTCTTACCTAAACCTTAGTAGTACTGGTTTGTATCCTGTGAAAACCAACCTTAATCCCTTATTTGAACAAACAGATAAGGGATTAAGGTTAATTATACATTTATAATTCTTTGATTAGTCTAGTTAGCAATGTTTGGTTCTGTTTGTAATATTTTGGTGTTTGTTTAACAACTACGGTTATCAGACTTCAATCCTTATACCTTCGTGTCTTTACGATCCAAACATTATATTTTAATACTGCCATTTTTATTGTCCAATTGTTTTTGAGTAAATTGGTGATCTATATCACTTATTTGTATAACAGAGATGTACAATTATGCATTAACTTTAATAGAAAGCAAATTTTAAAAAATCATGGAAAATCAAAATTTAATATTTTTTATTGGACTACTATCAATAGTAGTGAGTGCATATATAGTGTTTACAATTATTTTCAGAAAAACGATACAATATTATGTCTTTGTTATTTTAAGCATTTTAGGTGCAGTATGCATAGCCAGTGGTTTTGTTGTTGGAAAATATGGAAATGCAAACTTTCTTTGGATTGCGCCCATACTGTTTATAGTAGCATTCGGTTGTGTTTTTTATTTCAGAAATAAAGTAAGCAATCATTTGAAATCTCTGACAACAAATCTTGAAATATTAGCTAATGGCAAGTTTGATATGGTCATACAGGCCAATACGCTGAATCGAAGAGATGAATTGGGAGAAATTGCCCGTTCGATACAATCTACGGTTGAGAATTTAAAAAACAGTGTTCAGATATCCATATTCACATCAAAGGGAAAACTTTTCCAGGCAGTTGACAGGTCAAAAACAATAAATACGAATGGTGATTTGGATATTGCCATGAAAAATATGTTGGATAAACTAACGGAAATTGTCAATGAAATAAACAAAAGTTCCGAAATTATTCAAGGCGGAGCTATGGAAATAAGTTCAAGTTCCCAAACTGTTGCTAATTCTGCCAGTGAACAGGCCTCTTCCATTGAAGAAATTTCTGCCTCCATGGAACAAATGATGACAAGTATTGCTCAAAATGCAGAGAATTCTATGGAAACAGAAAAGATAGCACTCAAAACATCAGATAACATGGCTAATCTGAGTACTGTGATGATGCAAACGATTCATTCAATGAAGGAGATTGTAGATAAAATATCCATTATTGATGATATTGCCAATAAAACCAATTTACTGGCAGTTAATGCTGCTGTTGAAGCTGCCCGAGCTGGAGAAGAAGGTAAAGGTTTTGCTGTAGTGGCAGCTGAAGTTAGAAGATTAGCAGAACACAGTCGTGATGCGGCAAATAGCATTTCCGTAATTTCTAAACAAACAGTTTTAGAAGCTGAAAATTCAGGGAAATTGCTTGAAGACTTAACTCCAGAAGTAAAAAAGACAGCACAATTGGTACAGGAGATTACAGCTTCCAGTATGGAACAACGAAGTGGAGCAACACAGGTTAATGAGGCCATTAATCAACTGAACCAGACTACACAACAAAATGCGGCTGCTTCTGAAGAGCTTGCTTCAAGCGCAGAACAGTTCATTAAACAATCTGAAAATTTACTGAAGGTTATTTCTTTCTTTAAACTAAAGACTACAGTGGAAATGCAGTATAAAGAAGAGCTTCTTGAAAAAATCAAGGAAATGGTTATGAATGTGGAACTCAAT
>JAHEEB010001018.1 GCA_024640925.1 Bacteroidota bacterium
AAATGAGGGTTAGATTCAGGAAGTGGGCTATTATCGCAGGATTAGCAATATTAACATGTGTTTTTCTTCAGTTTTCGTTTGATATCACTGAGTTTAACGAAGGTGCTATAAGTTCGAAACAAATTTTACCTCCATTTCTTCGTGATTCTTCGAACTGGGCAGATTCGGTATTTAATACCTTATCGCAGGAAGAAAAAATAGGGCAGATGTTAATGGTTGCCTCTTATCCTAATAATGGCGAGGAAGATAAAGAGCGGGTAACCGAGTTAATTAAGAAAAATAAAATCGGTGGAATTATTTTTTTCCAGGGAACACCAGATCAAATTGCCGAATTATCCGAATATTACCAGTCAATCTCCAGAATTCCTCTCCTGATTGCTATTGATGGGGAATGGGGACTGGCAATGCGCCTCGAGAAAAGTATCAGGTATCCGCGACAAATGATGCTTGGCGCCATTACCGACGAAATGTTAATCTACCAGATGGGTAGGGATATTGCAAAACAGTTAAAACATATTGGTGTTTATGTTAATTTTGCCCCTGTTGTTGATGTGAACAATAATCCCGAAAACCCGGTAATTAATAGTCGTTCGTTTGGTGAAATGCGTGTGAATGTTGCCAGAAAAAGCCTTCTGTACATGAAAGGCATGCAGGATGAAGGAGTTCTTGCATTTGCTAAACATTTTCCCGGGCATGGTGATACAAAAACTGATTCCCATTTGGGGCTGCCTGTTATCGACTTTTCCGAAAAGCGACTGGACAGTCTTGAACTATACCCCTTCCGGGCTCTTATCAATGCCGGAGTTGCTGGCGTGATGATGGGGCATATGAATGTTATATCTCTCGATACTACTCGTAATTTACCTTCAACCCTGTCAAAAGTTATTGCTGACTCATTACTTCAACAAAGGCTGAATTTTAAAGGCCTTGTTGTTACAGATGCTATGAACATGAAGGGCGTAACAGAATACTATACTCCTGTTGATGCAAACCTAAGGGCTGTTATAGCCGGGAATGATATATTGCTTATGCCTGCAGAAGTTGATAGCAGTATAAAATATATTGTTCGTGCCATCGATAGCAATCTCATCGATATGAGCAGGATTAACCATAGTTGCCGCAAGATACTGAAAGCAAAAGAATGGGTACGTTCATATTATCATAAAGAAAAATTTTCAGCCGATAGTCTGAATAAACCTGAGTATTTGCTGGAGAGACAACAGCTTATTGAAGCTGCTGTTACTGTAATTAAAAATAAAGGTAACCTTATTCCATTTCAAAATATAGATACACTTAAGATTGCCAACGTCCGCATTGGATGTTCAAGAGGACTTCATTTTAGTTCTGCATTAAACCTGTATTCAAAAGTCGATACATTTGAAATTAAAAATTCTTCCGACTCAATTTCTGTAGCCGGTTTGTTCGATACGTTAAAGAACTACAATCTTGTTATCCTTAGTTTACACAGCAATAGCATCAATAATGCTGCTAATAATTTCAACATTTCTATCTACGATTTTCGATTGACAGATTCTATAATATCCACCTATCCAACAGTCTTAGCTGGTTTTTTAAATCCATATGTTTTAAACAAATTATATAACCTGGAAAAATGTCAGGCTATTGTTGAATCATACGAAAACGATTCTGTAACCCAATCATCTACCGCCCAGATGCTTTTCGGTGCATTTAGTGCTCATGGAAGGTTACCCATATCAATCAATGGGAAATATGCTGCGGGGAAGGGAATAGATACAAAGGAAATTCAACGTTTTAAATATGTTATGCCTTATGAGGCAGGATTCGATGCCAGAAAACTTAAAAACATAGATACGCTTATCAGCAGGGCAATAAAAGTACAGGCAATACCCGGATGTCAGGTATTGGCGGCAAAAGATGGAAAGGTTTTCTATTATCAAACATTCGGTTATCATGGATATTATAGTAATGAAAAAGTAAAGCCTCAGGATTTATACGATCTGGCTTCACTGACAAAAATATCAGCTACATTGCCCTGTGTTATGAAATTGGATAAAGAGAATAGTTTACATATTTCCGATCCTTTAAACAATTACCTTCCTTTTGTCGATTCTACCAATAAAGCGGAACTGAAAATAAGTGATATACTGCTTCACCAATCAGGTTTAGTTTCGTGGATACCATTTTATTGGAGCGTTCTTGAACCGGTGTATCCAGAACAGCGAATGATGAGTTCCAAATATTCTGAAAAGTTCCCGATTCAGATAGCAAAGAACTCTTATGCGAACAAACACCTGGAATTTAAACCCGGGTATGTTTCAGATGTGCAATCGGCAGAATATCCCTATC
>JAHEEB010000274.1 GCA_024640925.1 Bacteroidota bacterium
TGTAATAATAATAATTATAGTTGCCTTGGCAGGTCTGGGCCTTGTTGTTGTTAATGCTTTATCAGAAAGCTCCTGGGGCACTTTCACAATATCTATGACCATTCCTATTGCTATACTGATGGGCTTATGGATGTTTCGGTTCCGAAAAGGAAAGACTGTTGAAGCAACCATTATTGGCGTAATTCTGCTAACTGCAGCAGTTATTGCTGGTCGATATATTCCCGGTTCTTCTATAGCTGGTTGGTTTACTTTCGACAAGAAAACACTTACCATACTATTGGCAATATATGGATTTCTGGCTTCTGTATTGCCTGTGTGGCTATTACTTTCTCCACGCGACTATCTCAGTTCGATTATGAAACTCGGGGTTATTGGTATGTTAGCCGTTGGAATTATTATTGTTGCCCCAAATCTTAAAATGCCTGCATTTACAGAGTTTGTTCACGGTGGTGGTCCTATTATTCCCGGAAAATTATTTCCTTATCTTTTTATTACCATTGCTTGTGGAGCTATTTCAGGTTTTCATGCTTTAGTGAGCTCAGGAACCACTCCGAAAATGATTATGAAAGAATCGCATATTAAATTCATAGCAGTAGGAGCGATGTTATCGGAGGGTATGGTGAGTATACTTGCACTAATTGCAGCATCAAGCCTTTTTCCTCTTGATTTTTTTCTGATTAATGTACCGAAAGAGAAAATCGAAGCTTTATTGCCTCAACTATACAACATGGGTTTTACTCAGAGCGACTTACCAAATCTTGCGGCTGCTGTAAGCGAAGATATAGCAGGACGAACCGGGGGTGCTGTTTCTCTGGCAGTTGGCATGGCGCAAATCTTCTCTTCAATACCAGGTCTTAAGGGACTCATGTCGTATTGGTATCATTTTGCTATAATGTTCGAAGCGCTTTTTATACTCACCACTATTGATGCAGGTACACGCATTGCTCGTTTTATACTCCAGGAAACCGGTGGCAGGTTTTATAAACCTTTTGGACAGACAAACTGGTTGCCCGGTAACCTGATAACAAGTTTTGTGGTAGTGGTGTGTTGGGCATATTTTATTTATACAGGTAGCGTAGCTACTATTTGGCCTATGTTTGGTTCTGCTAATCAGTTGCTGGCCACCCTTGCTCTGGCTGTAGGCACTTCGTTTATTATTAACAGGGGGAAAGCCAGGTATGCATGGATAACCATCTTACCAATGATTTTTGTTGGGATTACAACGATAACTGCTGCATTATTAAATTTGAAAAACCTTTTTATTCCACAAATAATTGATAATACAACTCGTCTTCAGGGTATAATTAATTCCGGTTTATCATTAGTGATATTGGTTTGTGTAATTAGTGTTATTGCAGATGCAATTCCCCGATGGATAAAAGCTCGTAAAAATACAGATATGACTTGAATCAGGGGTTGAAATTGGCAAATTCCTGCGAAAAACTATTCCCTAAATTAATATTGCAGACAGAAATCACTGCCGGAACACTTTACAAGTCTGAAAAATCGCAGGCAAAGCAAAATTTTAACACTCCTATACGTAAAAAGCCGGCCGATTTTTAACCAGATCGGCTTTTTACGTATAAAAAATCGTTCTGGAAACAATTTTATGATATATTCATGCGTGTAAAACAGTCACACCGGAAATTTCATATAGATAGTATACTCAAAAAGAGGTTGAAAAAATTATTTCAGGTGTGTTTCAAGTAATAAAAGTGGTCGAAATAACTATTTCATGCATTTATTTTTTGTGCAAACATGTTCTGCAGCAAATTATAGCAGTTTTTTATCCATATAAAGTATATTCTCCGGAAATTTCAGCACTTTTTTATACATGAAAAGTACTTCCGCCAGGAATTTCATGAACTTACGCAAACGAAATCCACTTGAAATAATTGTTGGAGTGAAAAAACATGTGAACAAATAAACTGAAAGGTGAGTTTGAACTGTTTTTTATACATAGGATCTACAATAACCTGAAATTTACAGAAGAAATCATTTTGTTAGGGTTTATACCATTTCTTAATAGTAGCAGAACTATATCCTCTATTTTTGTATATGCAAAACCATATACATTGGAAAAAAACGTTTTCTGGAAAATCTTAGCTTTTCCCTTCCATTGACTTTAACTATAGACAAGCTTGCCAGCCACCATCGACATACAGAGAATGTCCATTCACATACGAAGCTGCTTCTGACGATAAGAAAATTGCCGCACCAACTAATTCTTCGGGCTTACCCCATCGTTGTAAAGGTACTTCGCTTTTTACCCACTCATCAAACTTAGGATCGTCTTGTAACGATTTTGTTAAATCGGTCGAGAAATACCCGGGGCCAATAGCATTTGTGAGTATGTTATATTTACCCCATTCTGTTGCCATAGATTTTGTTAGCATTTTAAGCCCTCCCTTTGCTGCACAGTAATTGCCAATAGAATTACGGGCAGCCTCAGAATTTAGGGAAGTAATATTAATAATGCGGCCATATTTTCTGGGAATCATATATTTCACAACTGCTTGCGATACAATGAAAGCAGAATTTAAATCAACATCTATCACCTTTTTCCAATCATCCAGGGGCATTTGTTCCAACGGAAATCTTCTTTGTATGCCGGCATTATTTATTAATATCGATATGTAACCTATTCTTTCTTCAATTAGTGAAATATTCCGGGCAACGTCTTTTTCATCGGTAACATCAAATGCATAGCCAAAAACATTGCCACCTGCAGCTTTTAATGTATCTATCGAATCTTTAAGTGTAGCATCTGATGTGCCATTCATAACAACTGTTGCACCTGCATCGCAGAAACCTTTTGCCAGACAAAACCCAATTCCTCTGCTTGATCCGGTTATTAATACAATTTTTCCTTTTACATCAAATAAGGATTCCATACAATCAAGATTTTTAAGATTTTTCCTATACCTAAAGAATAATTAAAGCAGTCATGATTTTAAATGGAAATTTGATTGTTGTCTTTGTTTTTTGAAATCAACACTTTATCAATTCTGTTTCCATCGATATCCACTATTTCTATAGTATAATTCAGATAAACAAATTTATCGCCAATCTGCGGAATTTTATTGATCTGGTTCAGAACAAAACCTGCAACAGTTGAGTAATCTATCTTTTCAAAGTCAATAGTAAAATTTTCAACTATTTCTACCAGGGTTTCAACCGGAGCATCACCGGTAACCAATACAGATTTGTCTTCTCTCATAAAAACATCTGGTTCGTACGATTCTCCATCATCGGGCATCTGACCTACAATGTTTTCAATTATGTCGTGCAACGATACGATACCTTCGAAGCCGCCATATTCGTTTACTACAAAACAAATATGACTTTGACTTTCCCTTATTTGATCCAATACCTTTTGCGCATCAGCACTCTCGGGAATTACAACAGGTTGGATTAATAAATCTGTTATATTAAAGGGTGTGCTTTGAATCAACATTTTATAAAAATCCCTTATATAGAGCAGTCCCTGGAAATTATCTAAATCTCCCTTGCAACAAATAATTTTGCTATGGTGTGTTTCCTGAATATTTTTCTGAATCTCGTCAAATGGTCTGTCGATATCAATCCATTCAACATCTGTACGATGAGTCATTAAGTGCTTGGCCTTTTTATCGGAAAAATAAAATACATTCTCATGAATTACATTCTGTTCTTTTTCTATCACACCTTCGTGCGATGCAGTTTTTATCATTTGTCGAAGTTCTGCTTCTGTCACCTGATCAGAATGTTTCTTAATGCCTATTATTCCATTAATAAGGTTTGTTGAAAACGACAATAGTCTTACAAATGGGAAAAATACCCTGCTGAAATAATAAATGGTAGGGGCAACTTTCTTAGCTACTTTCTCAGGATTGCTTAAAGCAACCGTTTTAGGAACAAGTTCTCCGATTACAATTGAGAAATAAGTGATTAATATAACCGTTATTGTTATTGATATTTCGTATGCATAGAACCTGGTAAATTCGAACTTTTCAAAGAAAGGAGCAATGTCCCCTGCTATTGTTGCACCACCATATACACCCGTTATTATGCCAATTAAAGTTATTCCAACTTGTATAGCTGATAAAAAGTTCTCGGATTTGTCCAGCAATCGTAAAGCTAATTCTGCACCATTGCTTCCTTGGTGACTTAATTGCTCAAGTCTTGATCTTTTACTAGAAACAAGCGCAATTTCAGATAAAGCAAAAAAACCATTGAGTAAAACTAATATTCCTAATATGATTATTTCCATTTTTAATTTTTGAAGCCTAAAGGTAAATGATAAGAGTTTATTCTTTTTTATAAGATACCGGATGATTCAGCATTAAATGTTGTGTTTCTTTTAAATTAAGTATAGCTCTCAATTTTTCCTGATCCATTCCTGCCCTTGGTCTTGTAACAAGCCCGACAGAAGCGCAAAAAACAGAAATGTTTTGTGAAACAATTCCGGCGTCTTCTGCAGCCCATACCAGCTTAAGTGAGTCTGCACCAAAGTGAAATCTTGATATGTCAGATACCAGCAGACAAATTACTGGTGGCCACGCCACATTCTCCTGCTTTCCTGCTATAAATCCCCGATGATCATTTTCGACAACCATATCAAGTGAATGTTTGGGAGCATTATACAGATAAATACCCGAATTCATAAAAACATAAACATCGATATCCTGGGCATTTTGAGCCGATGGTGCAGTGCGTTTGCCAACATCCGGCCTGTTAATTCCATTGGCAGCCCATAATAAATCCGATAAATCCTGTAGTTTTAATCTTGTAGTATCAAATTCTTTCACCGAAGCTCTTACCGATAATGCCTTCATTACAGGTAATCCCCGGGTTAAATCAGGTGGGTTTAATACAATTGTGTTTAAATTTTGAGAAAATAAAGAACTGGCTAAAACAAGAATACAGAAGCAGACAATAATTTTTTTCATAGTTAATCCTTAAAATCTGATGAACAAAAATAAAATAAATTCAGGTTATACACAACGTTGGGTAGTATACAGAGGCCGTTGCTTCAATTTATTAAGTTATCGAAAGATAGGCAAAATGATTGAACTATACAAAATTACTGTTCTTAGGAATTATATTTCAGGCAGTATTTTACCAGTTAAGAGACTTTCTGGAGATAGTCAAGTGGATTTAAAAAAAACATTTTCTTCCAGCCTTGCTTATCGCCGTCAATACGCCATAAGTATGGGATTGCTGTTATTATTGCATAATGTAAGTGTGGAGGTTTCCCAATGGCGTTACCGCTAGAACCTACTGTTCCTATAATTTCTTTTCTTGTAGACCACGAAAATGTTGAAATTTTTCTCTCCTTTAAATGTGCATAGTAATGTATTCTCCATTTTGGACCAAGTATTATCACTACATTTCCACCTAAACTGATTTGCCCGCTGTAAATCACAAATCCACTGATTGAAGATTGTACTATAGTTCCATCTTTTGCAAAAATGTCAGCGCCTTTATGTGTAATTGATTTACCCCATGGATAGTACCAAAATGTTTTCGGGTGATAATCGGCTTTTGTTGCACCATCAACGGGCATAGAAAACCTCTGAGGTATAAGAAACCCAATAAAAATAATTGTAAGAATAAAAAATGATATTTTCTTTCTGAGACTCATCATATCTAAAATCAAACGCCCTTAAAACTTAAGCGATTCTATATAATCTTTGGCGTCTTTGAGATTGGCACCTGTTTCGTCAATAAAAGCTTTAATAGCAGCGATTTTGTCTCCTTTTCGGATTAAATTAACAACAGTTGCAGAAGCATTCCAGGTTGGGACTTCTTCTGAACCGATACCCAGATTTCTGCATAAGTAACTCATTTGAGTTTCAAGTTTTTCTAAACGAGCTCTTATTTTTTCCAATTCCTGTTCATTGTCAGACATCATGCATTCTTTGAATAGTTATCGGCTAATCTACTAAATTAACTCCATATAGCTTTTCTACTTGTTCTTTTTAATAATAAGAAGAAGCTGTCCAAAAAGGTATATCCGGGTGAATTTGCCACAAAAACGCAAAGCATCAAAGATTCACAAAGTTTTTATTTTAAAGACACTAACCTTAGTGATACCTTTGTGTTTTGGAGTCTTCGTGGCTATTTATCAACTTTTTGGACAGCTTCCAGAAATAATACAAAAGTGAGCTTTGTGAAGAATCTCCTGATAGCAGAGATTTTATTATTTGTGCAATGCTGATATAGCCTCAAATTCAGCCAATCTCACCCTGAATTTT
>JAHEEB010001019.1:0-1191 GCA_024640925.1 Bacteroidota bacterium
ATCAGGATACCTTAAGTGATTATCTGACTTTTCAATTCATCGTCGGAAATGGCACTTTATTTAAGAGCATTCAAAAAGTGGTTCCTGGTACCTATATGGTGATAAATGTTAATTCTTTCGAATGCCAGGTTGTGAAATACTGGACTCCTAATTTCAGTATCGATAAAGATCATACGGAAGAGTACTTTGTGCATGAGCTGCGTTATTTAATTGAAGATACCATTCGAATACAACTTCGCAGCGATGTTAAACTTGGAACATATCTCAGCGGAGGTGTGGATTCGAGCCTTGTTACTTCAATTGCAACAAAGATACTTGGTCAATCAGTTGCCACTTTCTCCGGGGCATTTAACGAAGGTCCTGAGTTTAATGAAATGGAATATGTAAAGGAAGTGGTGGAATTTTGTAATGCCGAATCCCATGCCATTTATCCAACGGCAAAGGATTTCGTTGAATTGCTTCCAAAATTGATTTTTCATATGGATGAGCCTGTTGCCGGTCCGGGCTTGTTCCCTCAATATATGGTTTCTAAGCTTGCATCGGATCAGGTTAAGGTGATATTGGGCGGACAAGGTGGTGATGAAATTTTTGGAGGATATGCACGATATGTTGTTGCATATCTCGAACAAGCACTGAAGGGTGCCATCAACAACAGTACCGAAGAAGGTGAGCATATTGTCTCCCTAAAAACCATGCTGCCTAATTTACAGTCGATAGAGCGATATCAGCCTTTGCTCAAACAGTTTTGGAGCAAAGAAGTTTTTGAACCTATGGATCGCCGGTATTTTCACCTGATTGATCGTATGGAAGGAAACACATTTTTTTATACAAATGAATTCTTAAGTAATTACCAGAAAGATAAAACTTTTAACCGGTTTAAGGCTATTTTCAATAACCCCAATACGTTCTCCTATTACAATAAAATGACTCATTTTGATATGGTTGGCAGCTTGCCGGCATTGCTGCATGTAGAAGACAGGATGAGCATGGCTGTATCTATCGAATCGCGTGTTCCACTGCTCGACAGGCGAATCGTCGATTTAGTAGCCAGCATACCTCCATCTATGAAATTTAAAGGAGCAGAAATGAAATACATGCTTAAGAGATCTGTTGGTGATTATTTACCTGCCAAAATACTTAACCGTAAGGACAAAATGGGATTTCCCGTCCCTCTTCATTTATGGGCACGAA
>JAHEEB010001019.1:1201-2326 GCA_024640925.1 Bacteroidota bacterium
CTTTCAAAACAAAGTAGGGAAAGAGGTATTTTTGATATAGAAAAACTGGAGAAAGTAATAGATGGTGAACATGCATTTGGTCGCCAGCTATGGGGTATGTTGTGCCTCGAATTATGGTTTCAGACTTTTATTGATAACGATTAACTTTTGATAAAGTATGCAGATAAAATTAAGTTCGACTCAAACCTTCGATTGGAAAGTTGAAAAAATTGGTGTAATCGGTCCAGGTATTGTTGGTATGCCAATGGCTGCCTTATTAGCCAATGCACGAATTAAAATTGGAACGAACAACCCTGCAAAGGTGTGTGTTGTGCAACGAAATTCAAGAAATTCTGGTTGGAAAGTTGAAGCCATTAACCGGGGCAAATCGGTTATTGGAGGAATAGAACCATCGCTTGATACGATAACCAATCAGTGTGTTAAAGAAGGATTGCTTTCTGCCAGTTGGGATTTTGATAGTCTTTCGGATGCTGATGTTATTCTGGTTTCAATACAGACTGATAAAGACGGATTTGGCCCGGATTATGGTCCTTTGCTTGGCGGATTGACCAGCTTAGCTCAATCGTTGCAAAAAAAACCAACCAATAAAATTCCTCTGATAATTATTGAATCTACTCTTGCTCCTTCCTCTATGGCAACGGTTATAAAAGAACATTTTGAAAAATTTGGTCTTATTGAGGGGAAAGATATTTTGCTTGGGAACAGCCCCAACAGGGTCATGCCTGGCAGACTAGTTGAGAGGGTTACCCAGTCCGATAAGTTGGTGGCCGGGTTACATCCCGAAACACCAAGAATGATAAAGGAACTTTATCAGCATATTGTTACACAAGGAAGGTTGCATACCACAAACAGTATGTCAGCCGAAGTTACAAAAACGCTTGAAAATGCTTATCGCGATGTGCGTATTGCTTTTTCCACAGAGATTGTAAGATATTGCGATGATCATAATATTGACTTCTATGCTTTACGTGATGAAGTTAATAAAAAGCTCTCCCAGCAGGATTTTGCCAGTTCTGATCCGAATGCTGTACCCAGCGGTGGAATATTGATACCAATGATTGGTGTTGGGGGGCATTGTCTGCCAAAAGATGGTATTTTGCTCTGGTGGAGAAGATATTTAAGTGG
>JAHEEB010000275.1:0-2930 GCA_024640925.1 Bacteroidota bacterium
GGTAGAAGTGTAATACTTGCTTGCCCAGTTGCTCCAATAAAGGCTCATTCCACCAAGGCTTATCTGAGTTCCATCTTCAGAGCAGACATGAGCATTAGAAACCTGTAGCCGGCCGTAACAATCAACAACGCCAGCACCTTTGGCTTGTACCGGTTTTCCGCTAAATCCCAAAACCAGCAGTAATATAAATGTTCTGATAAACATAAACGATAAACTACTTTTTAATTTTCTTTTCATAGTCAGATAAAATTAGGTTAGTAAATAAAAGATGATTTTTTTAAGTTGTGTAGTATGAAATAGTGATGGTCTAAAAGTAATCCGACATAATAGAAAACAAGAAATTTTACCTCCTACATTTGTACCACAAACAAGTAATAAGGTACGACATTTATACCCCATATCATTTTAAGAGTTAAAATCAGGATCTGAACATTCAAAATTCATTATATTCATGAAAAATATCTTTATACATCGAAAAAGTGAACAAGATTAACCAAATAATTCTTTGCCTTTTTTTATCAATAAACATGCTTGTGGATATTTGTTCTCAAACAGAAATCTCATTTAATCACATTGGTATTTCGGAAGGACTAAACGATTTAACCGTAAATGCTATAGCTCAGGATTCATTAGGATTACTTTATTTTGGAACAGAAAATGGACTAAACATTTATGATGGTTCACATTTTGAAAGTTATTATTCACAAAATAAAACACAATCCATATCGGAGAATACAATCAATGTATTGTTAGCCGATAGTAAAAACCGTATCTGGATTGGAAATTCAAAATGCCTTGATTTATATACCCGAAACAACAACACAATAGTGAGTTACAAAGTTCGGGCAAAAGATTTTGGAATTCAATCGGTATATGAAGCTAAAAACGGTAAAATCTGGATTGGTACTTTTGGCGCTGGGCTTCAATACTTTGATGAAAAAAGCAAGTCAATTATGGATGCTGATTATGCTCCATTAATCAATTCGAGTATAGCTTCTATTGCTGAAGACATCTGGGGAAATATCTGGATTGGCACTGAATTTCTGGGCTTATTTTATTTGGATTTTAGCACAAAAAAATTATCGTGTTTTAACGATGGGATAGTAGGTGTTTCAAAACCCTACGATTTTCGAAGTGTTAGAATTCGCACACTTTGTCCAGATGAAAAGGGAAATATGTTTGTTGGCACATATGATAACGGCTTGTTCTGGTACAGTAGGGAAGATAAAGGTTTTAACCGTTTGTCGCTTGTTAAATGCGAACTGAATGATAACAGTAAAATTACAGCCATTAAACCCGACAAAAACGGAAATTATTGGATCTCTACCGATGGCGATGGTATATTTATTTATCGAACTACCGAAAAAACTATAATGAGAATAAGAAACACAGATGATCCAGGCCATAACCTTTCTTCTCTCTCAATACGAACTATTTTTATTGATAAGGATAATACCTTCTGGGCAGGCACTTATAAATGTGGCCTTAATTATTCCTACCAGTTGAATAAGAATTCATTTGTAAATTACAACAAAGGATTGGACAACAAAAACATATCCAGCCTTTTACAAAGAGACAAAAACACACTTTTTGTTGGTACCGATGGAGGCGGTATATTTCTTTTCGACTTAAACAACAAAAAGTTTGAGGACATTACTAAAAGTACTGGGATAAATGCAAAAAACATTCTTTGCATCCATAAAGACTATAAATCGAACTTCTGGATAGGCACATATGATCAGGGATTGTTTCAAATGAACTCTAACCTTAAGGTTATTGGGCAATTTACAGAAAGAACTGATGAATTGAACAACAACGATATTCGTTCTATAGCTTCTGATTCAACTACTATTTATATATGCACAAATGGTGGAGGACTAAACATTTACAATCAGATAACACACAAATTCAAATACAATATAATTGATTATATGACCCATGATTCAGATATTGTTTACAATTTTACCGGACCGACACTTATTGACAGCCGTGGCAATTTATGGATAGGGACTTTTTTTGGTATAACTATTGTCAGGGCAAAGACAGGTGTAATAATCAATCTATCACCAAAAGATAATATCAACATAAAATCGTTTTACATTAATTGTATTTTCGAGGACAGTAATGGTTATATATGGTTCGGAACAAATGAAGGATTAAGCAGATTGAACCGCTCTGTGTGGGAATTAGAAGATAATTTTCCTGGTTATACCGGTAAAGCCGAAATCTTTAAATTCACCAATTACCTATACAACGAAAATGACGCATTAATTGTTAATTCAATTCTTGATGACAACTTTGGTAATCTTTGGCTTGGGACAAACCGTGGATTAATACGATTTGGAATTAACAAGGAACAGCCAAAACAATTTTATTCCGAAACAGGCATCAATATGCAGTTATTTAATGTCCGTGCTGCTTGTAAACTAAAGGATGGAACTATGCTGTTTGGGGGGAATAACGGTTTTGTAAGCTTTCTTCCCGATAGTCTTTCCGAATTGAGTTTGTTTGTGAGGCCAATTCTTACCAAGTTTTATATCAACCTAAAAGAAATTAACTGTGGCGATGTTTTTAACAATGATGTAATCTTGTCGGAACATATTAACTATACAAAGAAAATACGTCTGAAGCATACCTCCAGAATATTTTCCATTGCCTTTGGAACAACCAACACATTTCTTCCGGAAGAAATTCAGTATGCATACATGCTTACACATTTCGACGATGATTGGAATTACCCTGAGAAGAACAATAAAATTGCCACTTATTCGAATTTAAACCCGGGGAAGTATATTTTTAAGCTTAAGGCCAGATATAATAACTCCGATTGGAACAGCATCACAAGGGAACTGGAAATAGAAATTCTTCCTCCATTTTACAAAACATGGTTATTCAGAACCGGGGTAATGCTTTTTATCATTGCAATCTTG
>JAHEEB010000275.1:2940-6220 GCA_024640925.1 Bacteroidota bacterium
TACTTACAAAGAATAGCTAGTCTGAAAAAGCTTAATATCAGGCTAGAGCAGCAGGTAACTATTAAATCGAAATTACTTTTAGAAGAGAAAGAAGCGAAACTGGTTGAACTGGATCGAAATAAAACACTCCAAATCGAAAAAGAAGCTGCTGAAAAGGAAAAACTTCGCATTGAGAAAGACATGCAAATTGCTCAAAATGGAAAACTTACAGCAGAACTTAATCTTATTAACGAAAAAGAAAATTCCATCAAGGCTGAATTATCTGCTTCTCTGGCACAAATAAGTAAGACGAACGATTTGCTGGAAGGTTTAAAAAAAGAGTTGAACCAGATAATCAGTTTAAAAGAAGAAGAAATCCAAAATAAGCTCAGGCAAATAATTCAAAAAATTGATTCCGAAACATATTTCAAAGATGACTGGCACAAGTTTGAAACCCATTTTAATGTTGTATATAACGATTTTATGAAACGTATTAAAACCGATTACCCCGATCTTACCCGCAAGGATCTGAGGTTATGTTCCTATATGAGAATGAATCTTTCAAGCAATGAAATAGCGCAACTTTCAAACATTACTTTAAGAGGTGTCGAGAAGAGTAGATCGAGACTTCGAAAAAAACTTAATCTGCTACCAGAAGCAGATTTAAGCGATTATATTCTCAATTATTAGTTTTCTTAGTTATCCTTTAAAATTTCATTTTTCAGGCGAACATATTCTTTTGTGTAATAAACACCGTTTTGAGACTCTCTTAAATCGAATCCAAATGCACGTCGGCTTACAGCAATAATGGGAGGAGACTGAATACGCTTAAAATAACTCAATTTAAATAGTTTCCATTTATGTTCCAGATCGGCAATAAAGGCCTGAGGAGTAGGAAAATATTTGTCTATGATTGATTCTTCACAAAGGATTATTTTTCCGAGTGTTCCGTTGATATAATATCTCAGGATATCTTCCGGATCGAATCGGAATACAACAAAAGATCTTACCAGTTTATCGTGATATGGATACAGGATAGGGTCTCCTTTGCCTTCTTCAACATTTTGTTCCGCACTTAGTTCTGCCGATGCCGGAATATCAAAAATAGTCTGTGGTATAATGTTGTCAATCTGATTAATATAGCGTGCAAGTTCATAAACCTCTGTTTTATACAAATCAGCTATCGGTGCAATGGCACCATTTATATCTCCATAGAGTGTTGCATAACCGAAAGCCGTTTCGGTTTTATTGCCATTGTTCACGAAAACAGCCCCCAATGCAGAGGTAACCCCGGCCAATATTCTCGAACCACGATCTCTTGCCTGAATATTTTCTTTATTTAAACCGGAAAGAGCCAGTTTGGTTTTTAGTTCTGAACCATCAAACCTCGTAAATACTGCTGATTCGATTTCTTCAATTGTATTTTCGTAGGATTTTTGGATAGAAATAGTTGTATAATGTATGCCCAGATTTTTAGCTAATACCAGAGCAGCGTTTTTTGTTGTATTCGTGTTATATTGAGTGGGCATATTTACTGCATATACATTCTCTGGTCCTAACGCTTTTGTGAGCAGGGTTGCACTCAGGGCAGAATCAATTCCTCCGCTCAGGCCGATCACAACCCTTTTGTTCGAAAAATTCTCCATGAATTTTCTTATACCAAAGATCAATCCATTATATAACTCTTCTTTGTCTCTTAAATCATTAATTTCCGGATTGGAAACAGCTATATTGTCGGCTTCGTTGAAAAGCTCTGTCTGTATGGTAACTTCGGCATAGTCGGCAGCAGCACACCGTAATGTTCCGTCAGGGTTATATATCGTAGAATTGCCATCGAATAAGAAAATGTTTTTTCCATTGTTCTGGATACCAATGTTATTTGCATAAATAAAATATACCGGTTTGTTTTTTATCCTTTCACGCACAACAGAATGCCTTTTGTTGTTTTTTCGCCACGTCCAGGGCGAACATGAAAGATTTATAATTACATCTGTTCCATTGTTCAAAAGAATTTCAATAGGGTTAATTGTGTAATCATCACTCCACATATCTTCACACAATATTAACCCAAGTTTTCTCTCTACACCATTAAATACAATGGAATAGGGCATCAGAAGCTCATTAATATCAACCAATTTGTCCTGAGCTTCTTTGCGTAATGAGTAAAAATGTCTTTCGTCGTCGAATTCGCGGTATTTTGGCATCAGGGTTTTATGCACTCTGCCATTTCCAACATATTCCCCATTTCGGGCAATAAAGGCGGCATTAAATTTTCTGATTCTGCCATCTTCAGCTTTTTGATTAACATCAATATCAATATTTCCCCAAATTGCGGTGATGTTTTGAGTTGCATCTTTAATAAGAGAATTATAGGAATAACAATCCTTTACAAACGATTCATTCTCCCATTCGTCGCCCAGTAAATAGCCGGGAACTGCCATTTCAGAGAAAACAATTAAATCAACGCCTTGTTCCTGAGCTTTTTTAATTTCGTTAATAATCTTAGCAGCGTTAATATCAGGATGACCAGCAATAATATCCAGCTGGGCTATTGCTGTTTTAAGAATAGACATACTTTGGAATGAAAAATTAATAATTATTTTGAGGATTAAGCAAGTGAGTATAAATCAAATCATTTCTCTTCTTCTGATTTTAATCTTTATAGCGTTTTCAATAGGTTTGTCGGTTACGAGTATTAAATATCCTCCACCTCCTGCGCCCGATAATTTCCACCCATAAGCCTTGTTTTTATACTCATCAATAACCTTAAAAATAGTATCATTCACCATGTTTGGGAACATTCTGTACTGTGCTTCAAAGGAGGAACGGAATGCTTTTCCGAATGCTTCCACATTTTTTGTCTGAATAGTCTTCCAGCAATCATCAGCGGCATCGGCAAGCAGTTTTGCGTTTTCTTTGTTAATAACTGTATTGTCGGTAACACTATAGGAGCCAACCCGGGGTCCCAAAGCCACCAAATACAAATGATTTTCTATCCAGCTCAGAATATCGTTATCATGAACCGATTCTATTGATGATGGCCAGTATTTACCACTTTCATAATTTAATTTATTCAGCCCAGGCATAACAATTCCGATAGAATCCTGGGATCCGGATACATCTTTAGTACCAGGAGGATTTTCATAAGAAAACAACATTTTTGCGAGTTGCTCCCTGTCGCCACGTGGAATATCTGTTTTCCATAATTCTATGGCTTTATTCCTTGTACTGGAAGACATTCCGCTACGCAGGTTAAACTCAATGGTTGGTTCAATACAGATTGTCAATACCGCACCCGGGT
>JAHEEB010000276.1 GCA_024640925.1 Bacteroidota bacterium
AAAACAAGCTACTATACCACATCTGGAACTGGAATACCATTTTATTTCCAAATTGCATTCAAAATAAAATAAATATATAATGACTGCGTTTGAAGAAAATAGCTTACATTTTACAGATTTTCATTTAAGAATCGACAAAATCATTGTATGATTAATTGTTAATGCCTATTTTCGTAGAATCAAAAGTAAAAGAAAAATCAGTATAAGATGACTGAAAAAGAAACCAATAACTCTGTTCATGATGAACAATTCGGTAGCACCGAAAATACGGAAGAAACCATGAATAAAACTGAAATTACTGAACCTGTTGTGCCTGAAATGCAGGAGATAACAGAATCCAACGGACAATTAACAAATTCAGATAATGAATCTGTTGAGATGCATGAAATTGCCGATAATATTACCGGTGAAGAACCAGTTAAGGAGGAAGAAGAAACAACTCCTCAGAATGTAGAAACTGAAGAGATCACTTCTGTCGGCAATAGTATCGAAGAATCGCATATACCAGCATTGCCAAAACTCAAGGACATAGATTACACCAAATTTGGTAAAGAAGAATTAGTAAAGACATTGAGGACCTACATGTCTGATTATCAGTTTGAGGAAATGAAAGAGCATGCCGAAGCTATCAAATCGGCCTTTTATAAAAAAATAAACATTGAAACTGAGTCAATTAAAGCAAAGTTTCTTGAAGATGGTGGAACAATTGAAGATTTCAGGGTAGAAGAATCTCCTCTTGAAACACAGATGAAAGATTTGTATAACCTGTTTCGTGAAAAAAGGAACAGTTTCAATCTTACACTTGACGAACAGAAAGAAGTTAATCTCCAGGCAAAATATGATATTATAGAAGCCATTAAGGAACTAATTAACAGCCAGGAATCGTTAAACAAAACATTCCACGACTTCAGAAACCTTCAGGAGAGATGGCGTGACATAGGTCCAGTACCTCAGAAAAACGTAAAAGATCTTTGGGAAAGCTATCATTATCATGTCGAAGCTTTTTACGACTTTATAAAAATAAACAAAGAATTACGTGATCTCGATTTTAAGAAGAATCTTGACGCAAAAATCAGTTTATGCGAAAAAGCTGAGGAGCTTCTAATCGAACCATCGGTAGTTGAAGCTTTCAGGAGATTACAAATTTTACACGACCAGTGGCGCGAAGTTGGGCCTGTACCTGCTGATAAAAGAACCGAAGTTTGGGAGCGTTTTCGCGATACTACTTCGAAGATAAACCACCGGCACCAGGAATATTTTGTTAATCTCAAAGACGAACAGAAAAACAATCTCCAGGAAAAAACCGTTCTCTGCGAAAAAGTTGAACAACTTTCGCTCCTGGAAATTGACAATGCAAAAGATTGGGAAGAAAAATCAAAAGAGCTTATTGAACTTCAACGGGTTTGGAAAACTATAGGCTTTGCCCCAAAAAAGCATAACACCAAAATATATGAGCGTTTCAGGGCCGCATGCGATAAATTCTTTGACAAAAAACGGGAGTTTTTCTCCCTTAACCGCGAAGAACAGGAAAACAACCTGCAGCTTAAAACTGAACTATGCATGCAAGCCGAGGGCTTACAAAATAATACCGATTGGAAAAAAACTACCGACGAACTAATTAAATTACAAAAACGTTGGAAAGCTATTGGCCCTGTTCCTGCAAAAAATTCGGAAAAAATCTGGAAACGTTTCAGGGCTGCCTGCGACAGCTTCTTTAATAATAAGTCGAAATATTTCGAAAATATCGATTCGAAATACGATGAAAATTTAAAGCTGAAATTGGATTTAATAAAACAAATCCAGGAATTTGAACTTACCGATGATGAAACAAAAAATCTTGAACAGCTAAACGAATATCAGCGCCAATGGTCGGAAATTGGTTTTGTTCCCCTTAAACAGAAAGAAGAAATACAGGAACAATACCGCGAGGTTATCAATGCCAAATTCGATCTCTTAAAAGTCGATGATGATAAAAAGAGCCTTCTGAAATTCAGAAACAGAATTGAAAGCATAATAGGTAAACCTAATGCCGACAGACGTTTAGAAATGGAACGCGACAAGTGTTACAACAAACTCAAACAACTCGAAAGCGATATAACTCTGTGGGAAAATAACATTGGGTTCTTTTCGAACAGTAAGAATGCAAAATCGATGATAACAGATGTTGAACAAAAAATTGAAGCTGCTAAAATACGTATTCAGGTTCTGAAAGAGAAGATAAACATCATCGACGAATTCGAGGAATAACAGAATAATCCTTTGGGGTTCAATCATCAATTTCTTTTAGAAAAGCTCTTTTTTCTTAAGCCGAAAATTCGGGCAATTCAATTTATTATCTTACTTTTGCGGGATAGTATTAAACTATTTTTTTAACCCAAAAAGCCTTGAAATTAAAGGTTTACATATTATTTTTTCATAATCTGTAAACCTTTAATGAGTGGTTCTTTATTTTGCCTTTACTCTTTATTATAAGAGGATTTTGGTTTAAATGGGTTGGTATTAAACATTTTAATTTTTAGAGAATTGTCATTAACAAAGTACATTTTCGTTACCGGAGGGGTAGCATCTTCATTAGGAAAGGGAATAATCTCAGCATCGCTTGCAAAACTCCTGCAAGCCAGAGGTTATAAGGTTACTATCCAGAAACTTGACCCTTATATTAATGTTGACCCTGGTACATTAAATCCTTATGAACATGGAGAATGCTTCGTAACGGAGGATGGTGCCGAAACCGATCTTGATTTGGGACATTATGAGAGATTTCTCAATGTACCTACCTCGCAAGCCAATAATGTTACTACCGGAGGTATTTATCAATCTGTTATTAATAAAGAAAGACGTGGCGATTATTTAGGGAAAACTGTTCAGGTAATCCCTCATATTACCGACGAAATAAAACGTCGTATCTTGTCTTTAGGAACCAAAAACAAGTTTGATGTAGTAATAACAGAAATCGGTGGTACGGTTGGTGATATTGAATCTCTACCTTACATCGAGGCTGTTCGCCAGTTAAAATGGGAACTAGGGGCAAATAACACCCTTTATATCCATCTTACTCTTGTTCCATACCTTTCGGCAACACGCGAATTAAAAACCAAGCCAACACAGCATTCTGTGAAGGTATTGTTAGAAAACGGGATTCAACCCGATATTCTTGTTCTTCGCACAGAACATGAGCTTACTTCCGATTTAAGAAAAAAAGTAGCTCTGTTTTGCAACGTTGATCCAAATGCAGTAATTCAATCCATTGATGTTTCGACTATATACGAGGTTCCTATCTTAATGCAGAAGGAAAAACTTGATGAGATAGTATTGCAAAAACTCAAACTGGAAACACAAGAAAAAGCTGACCTTGACGAATGGAAGAATTTCTTAAAGAAACGTCAGAACCCAAAATATAAGGTAAAAATCGCCTTGGTCGGCAAATATGTTGAATTGCCCGATGCCTACAAATCAATAAACGAAGCATTCATACACGCAGGCGCAGTAAACAATTGCGGAGTCGACTTAATTTATATTCATTCCGAATCAATCGACGAAAACAATGCAGACATAATGCTGAAAGGAATAAAAGGTATACTCATTGCTCCCGGTTTTGGTGACAGAGGAATTGAGGGTAAACTTATTGCAGCCCGCTATGCCCGCGAAAACAATATACCATTCTTTGGCGTTTGTCTTGGTTTGCAATGTGCAGTAGTTGAGTTTGCAAGAAATGTTTTAAAGCTTGATAAAGCCCATTCTACCGAAATGTCACCGAAAACACCATTTCCTGTTATCGACCTGATGGAAGAACAAAAAGGGATTTCAGAAAAAGGCGGAACCATGCGGCTTGGTTCCTATCCATGTAATGTAAAAAAAGGAACTAAAGCATACGAAGCTTACCAGACACATAGTATCAAGGAAAGACACCGCCATCGTTATGAGTTCAATAATTTTTACCTTGACGATTTCCGCAAGGCAGGTATGATAGCTACCGGAATTAATCCGGAGACCAACCTGGTTGAAATAATGGAAATCCCGGATCATAAATGGTTTGTTGGGGTTCAATTTCACCCCGAATACCGAAGTACTGTTTTAAACCCGCATCCTTTATTTATTAGTTTTATAAAAGCAACCATTTCATAATAGCAACTATACAATGGATAGAAAATCAATTATTGGAATAATATTAATAGCCATTATTTTTATTGTCTGGGGAAAATTAAATCAGCCAAACAAGGAAGAATTACAAAGGGCTAAACAAAGACAGGATTCAATAGCCCTGGTTAAGCAACAGCAAAATGTACTTATGGCTACCCCTGATACTGTTACTGTTAAGAAAGATAGTTTATCTGCCGATTCGGCCACTATTGCTATAAAAGCTAACAGAATGGGCGATTTTGGCAAAAAAGCATATGGCGAACAGAAATTTTATACAATCGAAAATGATTTACTGAAACTTAAGGTTTCTTCAAAAGGAGGACGCCCTTATTCTGTTGAACTAAAGAAATTTAAAACCTACGATTCTTTACCCCTTCTGCTTTTTAATGGAGATTCAACAGTGTTTAACATTAATTTCTACGATTCAAAAAGAAATAATATTTATACCGGCGATTTGTTTTTTAGTGCCGACAGTACCAAACCATCAAATATTATTGTAAAAGAAAATGCTGATTCTCTTATAATGAGAGTGGCTTCTTCTGAAAACAAGTATATAGAATACGTTTACAAGGTTGTACCCGGTTCATATAAGGTTGATATGGATATACGGGTTGTTGGCTTATCTGATAAGAATGACCAGTCGGGTTTTGATTATGTTACGTTAAACTGGGTAATATTTTCTCCACAACAGGAACAGGGATGGAAAAACGAATCGATTTATACTTCGTTATATTACAAACCTTACGGCGAAGATGTTAACTACCTCCGCAATACAAAAACTACTGAAGAAGAGATTAATACCAAACTTGAATGGGTTGCCTATAAAGATCAATTCTTTTCCTCTGTATTGATGGCCGATAACACTTTTTTAAACGCCAAACTTGAATCGATCAACGAGGAAACAGATACTAAATTCATAAAGAATTTCAAATCGGAAATTGCATTACCCTATAATCCAAGAACCGATAATACTATTGGACTATCTTTTTACTTTGGACCAAATGATTTTAAGCTCCTTAAAAAACAATTCGGCGATAAAAAGTTACAGGATTTGATTGTTGTCGGGCGTAGCATTATCAAATGGATTAACCAGGGTATTATTATAAATCTTTTTTACTTGCTGAGTAAATGGTTTTCCAGTTATGGGCTTATTATTTTATTAATGACAATTATTATTAAAGTGGCCCTTCTTCCCTTGACCTATAAATCGTATATGTCAACTGCAAAGATGAAGGTATTAAAACCCATGATTGATGAAATAACAAAGAAAATTCCAAAGGAAAAAGCAATGGAACGCCAACAGGCAAGTATGGCCGTATACAAGAAAGTTGGAGTAAGCCCGCTTGGTGGATGTTTGCCTATGTTACTACAGATGCCTATCCTTTTTGCTATGTTCCGGTTCTTCCCGGTTTCTATCGATCTTCGCCAGCAAAGTTTCCTTTGGGCTACCGACCTTTCAACATACGACTCTATTTATTCATGGAGCGTCAATATTCCAATACTTAGCAGTATTTATGGCAACCATATCAGTTTGTTTACCATATTAATGACTGTAACGACTTTGCTCTCGATGAAAATGAGCGGAACACAACAAATGAGCGATTCGCAGATGCCTGGCATGAAAACCATGATGTACATTATGCCTATAACTTTTATGTTTGTTTTAAACGGGTATTCTGCAGGATTAACCTATTATTATTTCCTTGCTAACATGTTTACCATTGGACAGAATTACCTGTTCAAAGCGTTTGTAAACGAAGAAGATTTACTTAAAAAACTGGAATCGAAAAAGGTTAAAACAAAGAAAAAATCGAAATGGCAGCAACGGCTTGAAGACATGCAAAAGCAACAACAAACTATGGCCAAAAAACGCAAATAATCAATTATAAAATATCGAAAAATCCTCAACTGGCTGTTAAAGGCTGTTGAGGATTTTTTTTTATTTTTTACAAAACACAAATAAACAAATGCCACAAAGACAGTAAGCCACAAGAATTCACGAAGAAAAACCTTCTTTGTGTTTCTTAGAGTCTTTGAGACTTAGTGGCTAAAAAAAAAACCACAAAGAC
>JAHEEB010000277.1:0-5018 GCA_024640925.1 Bacteroidota bacterium
TCTTATTACCGATGTAATTATGGAAACATCACATCAAAACTTATTTCTTATACCTGCAGGAAGAATTCCCCCGAACCCTGCCCAATTGATTGCATCTCAGAAAACAAAAGAGTTAATTGAATATCTAAGAGACGAATTCGATTATGTTTTTATAGATACTGCTCCGGTAGGTATTATTTCTGAAACTTTTAATCTGTTGAGAATGTCAGATTATAGTATTATAATAGTAAAAGCTAATTATACTGTTAAACAAGCACTTTTGAATACAGTTAAGTCCTTTAAAAATAATGGTATCTCGAATGTGGGTACCCTTTTAAATGGTATAAATGTCCAGAAAAGCACATACAAATATAAATATACATCAAACTATTATTCTAAAAAAGGAGGAAAGAAAAGTTTGAGAGATAAACTATTCGGGAAGAAAAAACTACATGAGGAAGCATAATTTTATCAATGTTGGTTTGCATTTGATCGATACAAATGAAGCCTTGGGGTTATGCAGAGAATTTTTGCGAGGTAGTGGATGTAAAATGATGTTTTTTTTAAATGCTCATTGTTACAATATTGCCCAAAAGAACAAAGATTACTTAAATGCATTGAACGGTGCCGATTTGCTCTTAAATGATGGCATTGGGATTAAGCTTGGCACAATATTGTTTGGGCTTCCTTTAAAAGAAAACATGAATGGGACCGATTTTATACCAAAAGTCATAAAATTATGTGTTGAAGACGGGGCATCTATATATTTAGTAGGTTCTAAAGAAGGTGTGTCTGATTTAGCTGCCAGTTCATTAAAGAAAAAATTTCCAACAATTAATATAGTAGGTAATCGTTCTGGTTATTTTAATAGTGAGGATGAAAAAGAGATTATCCGGGATATTAATGAAAAAAAGGCTGATGTACTTGTTGTTGGTATGGGTGTTCCGTTGCAGGAATTATGGATTGAAAAGAACCGTTCGAGTTTTACTTCTGTTAAAATAGCATTGGCTGGTGGTGCAATTATTGACTTTATGTCGGGTAAAGTAATTCGTGCCCCAATTTGGATTCAGAAAATTGGTATGGAATGGTTTTTTAGGTTTGTTCAAGAACCTAAAAGGTTGTTTCGAAGATATTTTAGTGGTAATTTTATTTTCTTCTGGCACATATTAAAAAATCTTCGAAAATCTAAATGGAATCGTATCTGATTTTTTTAGCTATTGAAGGAAAAATTCTTTTAACTATAGTATGTGCAAAATGAAGTAAAAACATAAGACTGGCAGTAATAGCAGAAATTTTAAAAACTTTTGTTCGAATCAGATAGTCCTCCTTCAAACCTTTAAATCTTTTTTGTTCATTTGTGCCGCCTAGTAAGAATCGGCATAGAGGCTTATTAATGTAAATTATTTTATTATTACCTATTTTCATTATAAACGATCCGATAAATGCATAATCTGCTGTAACCCGGAACTTGAGATTGTATTTTAATGCACCTAAAAATTTACTATTGAAATACATCGATTGGTGCTGGGCAAACATTCCTTTTGTATAAAAATCTATACTCCTGGCTTTTCTGTATAGCGTTTTACCGTTTTCTTCGAAATCAAGAGAATCTCCATAAATAAAGGCTACATCAGATTCAACTTTCTCAACCTCATCAACAACTAAATTAAGTACTTCGTTATCTGCGAAAAGATCTCCGCTATTCATGAAAACAAGATAATCTCCTTTTGACTTTTCTAATCCCTTATTCATGGCATCGAAAATACCATTATCTGGTTCAGAAATCCAATGAATGTTATTGTTATTTAAAGATTTGAGCCATTCTGGTGTGCCGTCTTCTGAAGCCCCATCAATTACTATCCATTCATAATTTGTATATGTTTGTTCAGATAATGATCTATAGGTTTGTTTTAAACCAATGAGATTATTGAAACATACACTTATTACTGAAAATTTCACCTTATCCATAAGCTATTTCAAAGAAAGTTTTTCTTTTAAAAATTTGCGGTGTTTTTTACGCAAAAATTTGCGCATATCTTTTTCGAAGAGATAGGGTTCACGAATTATGGCAGCATATAAATAACCAGTTACTTTACCAATACTCCCGATAATAAATGGTTTAGAAAACAAATGAAATATAGATTTAAAACAAGTATAGAGAAATGCATACCCATGTCTGTATTCAAATCTACCCTGAAGAAATTTAGGTCCGAACAGTCCTTTTCTTCTTGAACCAGTCAATCGATAATGGACAATAACAAGATCGAAAAAATTAGCCGTTTCCCATCCATTCATCTGTGCAGAAAGCAAATCAGCAAGATCCCATCCAGGTATTGGTTTTAATCCATCTATTGCATCCCAGCATTGACGTTTATATACTTTAGATGCCCCTACAGGATGATCCGTTTGAGCAGCCTCTTGTATTAACTGATTATTGATTGGAAGATATACACATCCACTTGCAATTCCTAATTTAGGGTTTTTGTCGAACTCGTTAAATAATTTTTCGAAATAATCCTTGTCAAAAGAAAGATCACAATCTAGTTTTACTAAGTATTCCCAATCTTTAGTCTGTACAGTTTCATACCCTTTTTTAACAACATTTACTACACCTGTTCCTGGATAATAATATCCCCTGTCAGATAAAGTAAGCAACCTTATCCATCCATATTTGGGCATATACTCCTTAATAATTTCTTCGGTTTTATCTGTAGATCCATCATTAACAATAATCCATTCCATAGGTTTAATGGTCTGATTTGCTAATGATTCAATGGTTTTTCTTAGATAATCTTCTTCATTTCTTACGGGTGAAATAACAACATATTTTACCATATATTTTCATTTATTCTGAGTAAATATATTTTAGAATATTAAGTTAAAGAAATTTTTATGATGAAAGAACCATAAAAGGTCGTTAAACATCATTTTTCCCCTATAAAGGTTAAAACCTTCTCGGAGTATTTCTCCCAGGTATTCTCCTTCAGAAAATCATCAAATTTCAAAGGATTTATTAATAGTGTACCTTGAAGAATCTTTGAGACCTGTTGTAGAAGCGAATCAAAATCAGAATATGTAAATATTAAATTTTCGTTAGCTAAATCTCTAAAAGCTCCAATATCTGGTCCAAGTATTATGCTTTTCCATGTTAATGAATCCATTAAAACCCCAGAGCTTAAAACCCCTTTTTTAATATATGGAAATAAAATTATTCTGGAAAAAGAAGCGAGTTCAATAAGTTTTTCCTTTTCGAGATATTCATTTATCAGGGTTATTTTTTCTCCTAACAAACCCTTGATTTTTAAAAAATAACTTTCGTTTAGTACCTTACCAGCAATTAGTATTGTGTATTTGCCTACATTTCCAGAGGAGTGTAAGTATTCAAGAAATTTATCAACACCTTTATATTCAACAACTGTACCCCAGATTAAGATATCAATTTTTTTCTCTGAATCGGGAATGGGTGTTTGTTCCTTCACCGGATGTGGTATAACTAAAACTTTTTTTGCTGAACGAGTTGATATTTCAGAGGCTATTTTTTTACCCTCACTTGCATGAGTGATTATTTGAGAACTAAATCGCACAAGGTTTTTAAATAATATTTTTTTCAGGAAAAGGTTGATTGGGGCATTTGATACTCTATTATGCATTGTCCAGATTATTTTCTTAGAAAAAACCGAAGAGCTCCAAAGTATTAATAATAAAAAGATACTTTGAAACAATCCATATTTTCTGTCTGGTATGTTCTCTGGCCAATGAAGGAAAATATATTTTACCTTAAAATAATATTTAGTTAAATCAATTATTCCGAGCTTGGAGGGTTTGGAAAGATTAAGAAACAAAATTTTCTCTTTCAGACTTTCCTGAAAATTATCCAGATAGGGATTAGTAATCTCAGAATTATACCGGGCGGTAACAGGATATAGATAAGCTAATTTCATAATTGACGCGATTTTCGTTTAACGCCGAAGAGCCCAAGTAATTTCCATTTAAAAAATCCACCAATATAAAATAGGTATTTCGATAAAAATCCGACATATACATATAGAGATTTTCCATGTTTCTTATAGAAAAGAAATTCCTTCTTAAAATTGTAATTGGATTTAACAGAAGTTAACGATTTCTTTAAAACTTTAAACGTATCATTATGGCGTAAACCGCTGTTTGTCGTATCGTTATACAAGATTAAATCAGGAAATACAGTAATGCTATAACCAGAAACTTTTGCACGGATCGTATAATCGCTATCTCCATGATATTGCGGAAAATTTTTCTGATCCAGATATCCTATAGTTTTGAAAACTCCTGCGGGAAAAACAGAACCCATACCAGGCAACCAATCTACCAATTTGGGTGTCAAAAATTCTGGTTTGTCATCTTCCCAATTTCCATACAGACCTTTTTTCCCATTCTTTGGATTAAAGTAACCTCCATAGCCCCAAAGTTTATCTGTATTTTTAATATATATTTTAGAGCCAATAATATTCATTAGTGGATTATTCTCTAAATGAGAGAATAAATTTTTAAAATAATCATTCTTTGGTTCAATATCATTATTCCACCACAAAATATAATCTGCTTTTAGTGTTTCAACAGCATAAGTGGCACCCATGTTTATTCCTCCACTCCACCAGAGATTTCCATCTCCATTTAGAATAGTAATAGTTTTTTCGTTTTCTTTTAACCATTCATTTGTCCCATCAGTCGAACCATCATCAATAACAATTGTATTTATCTGTATTGAATGATTAGCTTCCAAAAGACATGAATTGATTCTTTTCAAACAACTCTTTGTATAATCAAGGTTGTTGAAAACCGGTATTAAGATTGCCAGGTTCATGTATTCGATTATTAATTATATTATCTTCTGAATCTAAAGATTTATGATATTTAAAATAGTCGATGAAATAACATATGCTAAGCATAATTATTATGCAATAAGGTATTGAAAATACCATTCCTGTTGTAATGCTTAATAATAAGTCGGCCATAAAGTATCGAATAAATCGATATTCTATTGGAAATTTAGTAAAAAAGAT
>JAHEEB010000277.1:5028-6207 GCA_024640925.1 Bacteroidota bacterium
CCCATAAATAGAATATTCTCCAACCAAACCAATGTCACTTTGATAGAATCCAAATACTATTTTATAAGATAATATCTGTAATCCATATTGTGCTGTTTGATGACCAATGCCATTACCCATTATATAAGTCATAAAATTAGGCTGGAATGTTGTTAGGAAGAAGCGCGTAGCTCTTAATCTGATATTTTCATCATCTTCATTTATTTGGTTGTTAGAAAGTTCAATCATTGCTGTGATTATATCTTGAAAGATTAAAAAGAAAAAAAATCCGGCAATTCCAAATAAAACAATGATTAACAGCTTCGATTTTACCTTTTTGGATAATATTAGTCCCAATATTGTTATAAATACAATAATAAACAATGATGAGCGGGTTCCATTTAAGATATAAAAAAGAAAAAGTGCTAGAGCAAATACAGCATTCTTGAGATTGTTTGTTATAAAGAACTTATTTATTTGATAAAAATAGGCATATCCGAGAAAAGCAGAGCCATAAATAAATATTCGAATTGTTCCACGAGACTCTTCCATCCTAAAATCAAAAATCATTTTTGGAAATATCATATATCGTAATAAGTACCCACCAAGGTAAATAAACCCCATGGCTAATAATAACCTGTTCAGCTCTTCTGGCTTGAACTTCATAATATGAAGGAAATAATAAAACAAATAATAAAAAATGGTGTGCTGAGCCCAAATTGTTAAAAAAAACCCCTGATTATGAAAAATGTATGCACTAAGTGTGCTGGTTACAATGGATAAGAAAAACAATCCAAGAATAGGATTAAAAGTGTGTTTTATTTTTTCTTTTCTAAAATAGGTATAATCAAGTGCTATAATTGCAAACATTAAAATGACCCCTGAAAACTTCAGTAAAAGAGATACTTTCGGAGGTAATCCTATTATCTTGAAAAACTCAACAGAAGCCAGAGCCAGATAAAAAAACAAAATCTTTCTAAAATCAATCCTCACAACCATTTGGAAAATTATAATAGTTTTTTATAGTGGTAGAATAATTCTTGGTAACACCTAAATTCTGATTTTTACACGGAATAGTCATACTCCTCTTTGAGTCGTTTTCTGAACATAATTTGGTCTGTTTTTTATTTTTTTGTTATTTTGTATTGGACAATTTATTGTAACAAAAGTAATCCAACTAAACGATTTACAGGAATTTTT
>JAHEEB010000278.1 GCA_024640925.1 Bacteroidota bacterium
GTTTTTGGTTTGAAAAACAATGCCCCACTCAGAAATGTTCCTTTAGGTATTATAACCACACCTCCACCTTGTTTGTAAGCTTCATCAATTGCTTTTTGAATGGCATTTGTCTGAAGGATAAGGCTATCATTAACAGCACCGAAATCGGTAATTACATATTGTTTTCCAAGGTCTGTCAGTTTTATTTTTGTTGTGTCTGAGAACCAGCTTGGAATTTTTGTGCCATCAGGGAAAAGGTCTTCCTGATTTTGCTGAGAAATTGTGTTTTGGATAATTCCTGAAAGACAAATAAATAATACAAAAATATTTTTCATTTCATTTTAATTAATTTCCGAACCAATTTGTTTGTGCAAATATACATTTTATTCAAAATGGAAATACCTTATCAGGAGCAAAGAACGGCTTCTTAAAATTCAATTGATTAAAACTACTTTTTCAGAATAGATGGATTCAGAATTTATAATTTTAACAATATAAACTCCTCTTCTGAATTGGCTAATATTGATGGAAGTTTTCTCTTTTATTGTCTCATTAAATTCTATTGTGCCTGTTAAACTTAAAACAACAATTTTAGCCTCACCATTGGGTTCGATAGTTATAATTTCTTTTGCCGGATTTGGATAAATATGTTTTTTTGGGTAGTGACTTCTGTTAATTCAACAATTGGACTTAACTGAATACTTCCCCATATTGTATTGCCACTTTTTACTTCCCTGGTAACAGATGCGCTTTCGAATCCTTCCTTGCTTGCTGTAACTGTATATGTGCCGGGAGCAATATCGAACATGTATAAACCATATTCGCCAGAGGTCACTTGCTGACCTGTGTTAAGTTTTACGGTAGCTCCGGCTATACGGCTATCGAGATTATTATCGCTTCCATAGTAAATTACTCCTGTTAATGTCCCGAAAGTATCTGTTATTGGTTTATCGATATATGTTCCGGTATAATAATATGTTAAAATTGATTCCCATGTGGAGCCAGTATTTGCCATTGAGCTGCTTCCATATTGGCACATGCCAACTCCATGAGCATTATGAAATGTGTATCCACAAGGACAACTTTTACTTCTCAAATAGGGGACAGGAGTACCTCCCCAAACGTCTTCATTATTCCTGGTATTCCCATCGCAATGCGAAAAGAACAATGCATTTATAATGGTCCCTTCATATTTCACCGACATCCTGGAAGTTTCAATTACAGCTTGATCTGTTTTATCGTAATGAGTTGAATTCCATGCCTGGCAATGTGTTGTTGTGCAAACATCTGCCCCTTCACTGTTATGTTTAAAATTAGCACTCGCATAACTTCGTGCGGCAACAGCTTGAGATTTTAAAGCATCCATATCCCAACCCGGCGGGACTTCTGAAGGAACTACTCCTTTCAGGTATTCATCCATATTCATTACTACTACTGTATTATCTGCCATTAAAACCCTTATAGTCGCCGGGACCTCTGTTACATCTGTTGTTTTAAACGGCGTGTCTTCTTTTAATAAATCAGATGAGTCAATTGAAATGCACAATGAATATTTTTTTTGTATTAGTTCTTGCTCTTTTTCGTTGGGTTTCTCTGGAAATATTTTTATAGAAAGGTTATTCTTTCTTTCATTATCGCCAATAAATACTATACTCATTCCAATATAATGGTTTTTTTTGAAAAACAATTTTGAAATATTGGCTGGAGCTTTCAGCTTAAAGAGGCCTTCATTATTGGTATATCCAACTATTCCAAATCCCTCTGCATATATTTCAACGCTATCAACAGGTGAATTATCTGTTATTTTTGTTACAATGCCTGAGTAAAACACTGTTTCCGACGAATATTCTGGTACAGTATAAAAATATATTTCCTTTATCTGGCCATGCATTATAAAACATGAGGTTAGAAGAGTCGAAAAAATAAAAGTTCTAATGGCCATTTTACTTTTCATAATAAAAATTATTGTTCATTTCAGAGTTACAAAATTATTATAATTTAAACTACCTGATCTTATGGCTTAGTTATTATTATCTATCGTTTAAAATTAGACCTAATTTTTCTTGATTTTTTGTGAAGATATCTGTGCGAATTTGCATCAAAGACATAAAACCTAAAAGATTCAAAGAGCTTTTAGTTTTAAGGCATTAACCTCAGTGATAACGTTGTAGTTCTGAACTTTTTGCAGTTCCAATTCTGTCCGACTTAGAAACCTTTTCGGGATTGCTACTTCCATTGGAAACTTTCACGATAAATAGTTTTTATGTATCTCTTAAAAATTATTTTTTTAATTTAGCATACCAAACGTTCAGTATGTTAAAATATGAATGACACAAAAGAATATATAATCGACCAGGCTTTTGAATTGTTCCTGACAAAAAGCTATGAAGCAGTATCTATCAGCGATATTAGTAAAGCTATCGGATTTACCAAAGGAGCATTGTACCATCATTTTTTAAACAAGGAGGAGCTATTCAAAGCGGTGATTGATAAGTTTTTAACATTTACCGGAACAGGAGGCGATATTAATAAAGTTACTTTATCGGAATTTAACGAACTGATAATTAATAATGTGGGAGAGATGATGAATAGATTATTTGGTAAAAGCCTGAAATATGTTCCCATTAATTATCTTACCCTTATTGCTGATGGATTTAAGCACTATCCTGGATTTGCAGACGAAAAAGAAAGCTTTTTTAATGCGGAGATAAATAAAACAAAGCAAGTATTGGAAAATTGCATAAAACGAGGCGAAATCCGCAGTGATATCAATACTACTACCATTGCAATGACGTATTTTTCTACTGCATTAGGATTAGCCGGTAATTTATTACAGAATTACTCCATTGAGGAATCGATGAATTTATTAAAAGCTCAACTCGATGAGTTGTTGAAACTGTTGAAAACATAATGTGGTTGGTTTTGGACTTTTTTTTATTCTGCGACATACTGTTCGTTCAGTATGTATAACAAGAAAAGCTAAATATTTCATAATAAATTCTATTCGTCGTAACTTAATATAAAAACAAAATAAAATGAAAAAAGCTTTTTATTTAATCGTGGCAACTACAGTAATGATAAGCTGTAGACATACAGATGAACAAGCAAATATTGAAAAGCGAATTTCGGTAAAAACCCAAAAAGTAGAATTAACGAAGAGTGCGAACGATTTAAAATACAGTGGTACAATAGAGGCATCGCAGACAATACCTCTTACTTTTCAAACTTCAGGAATAATAGAGAGAATTTATGTAGAAACGGGTGATGCTGTTAAGAAAGGACAACTGCTGGCAACGGTTGATAAAAGCGATCTGCAAAATATATACAATGTGTCGCTGGCCAAGTATGAGCAAGCAAAAGATGCTTATGATCGTTTGAAAAGCGTTCACAATAAAGGCAGCCTGTCAGAAATAAAATGGGTAGAAATGAGCACAAATTTTGAGCAGGCAAAATCGTCAATGGAACTATCCTTAAACAATCTGGAAAAATGTAATATGCGAGCTCCAGAAGATGGCATAATTGGCAAACGGAATATAGAACCTGGACAATCGGCCATTACAAGCTCATTTGCACCTATTGAACTGGTTAAAATTGAAACGGTATTGGTTAAAATATCGGTACCCGAAAATGAATTAAACAAAATTAAGAAGGGCCTTAAAGCCAACTTCAGTGTCTCTGCTTTAAGTGATAAACAGTTTGAAGGAACAATTACGAATATCAGTCCTGTAGCCAATACGATATCACGAACTTACGATGTAAAAATATCTGTGAGGAACACCAATCTGGAACTGAAACCAGGCATGGTCTGCGACGTAATACTCAGCCTCAGCACCGGCAAAGAAATGGTGTTGATACCCTACAATGCTGTTAGCACGGATTCCGATGGCAAACCTTATGTATATGTTGTTTCGCAGGATAATAAAACAGTGAAGAAACAGATTATTACAACCGGTAATTACCAAGGTTCCGGAATTGAAGTTATAAGTGGCTTGGTTACAGGTCAAACAATTGTTGTTGAAGGAAAAGAAAAATTGTCGGATAACAGCTTAATCAGTTTGTAAAATGAGCCGTAAAAGTTCTGCAATTATCGAGTCCGCAATGCGGAATCATAATATAGTAATTATAATTTCCTTGGTATTAATGGTAATAGGTGTAATTGCACTTATAAAAATGCCAAGGAATGAATTCCCCCAGTTTACTATACGACAAGGAGTTGTAGTAGGAGTATATCCAGGTGCTACATCAGCAGAAGTTGAAGAACAACTAACCAAAGTTGTTGAAAATTATACTTTTGGTTATAAAGAAGTAAAGAAGACCAAAACATATTCGCATTCAAAGGAAGGTATAATGTATATTTTTATTGAATTGAACGACAATGTAAAAAATGCCGATCAGTTCTGGTCAAAATATAAACATGGACTGGATGAGCTTAAAATGACATTACCGACAGGTGTAATTGCGTTAATTGCCAACTCCGATTTTGGAGATACTTCAGCTTTGCTCATAACTTTATCGTCTGACAATAAAAGCTATAAAGAACTGGAGGTTCAATTAAAGAGACTCGAAACTGAAGTCAGGAAAATACCAGCCACATCAAAAATGAAGCATTTTGGCTTACAGAAAGAAAAAATTTTTGTGAATGTAAAGCCCGAATTGCTTAATGAGTATAACATAAAAACCATTTCATTATTTGGCTCCTATCAAACCAATGGAATGATAAATTATGCAGGCGTTTTAAAAGATGGAAAAACCAACCTGGCCGTGCATTTACCAGCAAATTTCGAGTCGGAAAAAGACCTGGCTGACCAGATTGTATATTCTGACCCGCTGGGAAATATTGTTCGCCTTAAAAACATTGCCACCATTGAACGCCGATATGAAGACCCGGACGACTATATAAAACAAAACGGAAAGAAAACCATCCTTCTGTCGCTTGAGATGCAACCTGGCAACAATATTGTTGAATATGGCAAAGATGTGGATGAAGCCATTGCAGCCTTTCAAAAAGATTGTCCTGAGGATATAAAGGTGGCCAAAATTTCGGAACTACCTAAATATGTAAGCGATTCCGTAAACGATTTCATGAAAGAATTTCTTATAGCAATTGTTGCAGTTATTTTGGTAACAATGTTACTTCTGCCTTTCAGGGTAGCTTCTGTGGCCGGGATTACTGTACCAATCTCGGTATTACTTACCCTCGCATTTCTTTATTTCTTTGGTGTTGAATTGCATACGGTTTCCCTTGCCTCACTAATTCTTGTTTTGGGAATGATTGTCGATAACTCAATAGTTATTATTGATAGTCATGTTGATAAAGTTGATCATGGAACTTCTCCATGGCATTCCGCCATGAACAGTGCAAAAGAACTTTTTGTGCCAATTGTTGTCGCTACACTGGCTATTGTTGCAACTTATGTCCCGATTGGACTGATGATACCAGGTACTGCAGGTGAATTCCTTGATACTCTTCCTATTGTTGTAGGTACTGCACTCACGGTATCAATTATTGTGGCCTCTTTGCTGGTTCCTTACCTGAATTTTGTTTTTATTAAAAAAGGATTAATACAAGCAGATAATTCGAAAAAACGCAAATCATTCCTGGATTGGCTACAAGCCAAATTTGATGCTTCGCTTGAGAAAGCATTCCATCATCCTAAAATGATTGTTGGAATAGGTCTTTTATTGGTGATTTTGTCTTTTATTATGCTCAAAACAACCAATCAGCAATTGTTTCCGGAATTGGAACGCAACCAGTTTGCCGTTGAAGTATATTTGCCAACCGGTTCATCACTCGAAAGTACTGCCGCGATAATGGACAGTCTGGAGAATTTGCTGCTCAAGGACAATCGTGTAACCAATGTGACCAGTTTTGTCGGAACCAGTTCACCACGTTTTCATGTGGCATATGCTCCTAATATGCCAACGCCCAATTTCGGACAATTACTTATCAATACCATTTCGGATAAAGCGACACGTGCAATTGTGGAAGAATATGGAGAGAAATATGCCAATACTTTTGAAAATGCCCATGTAAAATTTAAAATTCTTGCACTTCAATTGAACAAAGCACCAATTGAGGTGCGTATTACATCCGATTCTTTTAAAGACATCCGAAAGGTTGAAACACAGGTTGACAGTATCTTGAAAAAAACGCAGCATATTGCCTGGGCTCGTACCGATTGGTATCAGAAACAGCAAGCCATAAAAGTAAACCTCGAC
>JAHEEB010000279.1 GCA_024640925.1 Bacteroidota bacterium
ATCGCGGGACTCATCCTTTGTTCCAACCCCTTCAACATATACGTAGCCGCATCTTTTATTCTGATCTTTAAGTATTTCTTTATAATGCTTACTCATCCTTGCCACATTGGTAAAATCATTTCCAAAGCTGTTATCTTTCTCCTTTCCAAACATATTTATGCCCTTTTTCTCATAAATAGCTGCCTTTTTTGCATTATAAGGAAGATTCTTCTCTTTATTTTCATGTTCTTTGCGGCATTCTGTATTAAACCTGTTGTTTCCAGTACCATCGAAAAAAACACTTATCCTAATATCAATAACTTCTTCAGGTTTTGTTTTCCTGTCAGGTCCCGGAGAATCATAAGCAAAAGGAGGCATCATCTGGCCGCTGTGCATAAACTTTAAATCAACACTACCAAACATGCATTTGATAGAGCTTTTAAAAAGAAGGGGTGCTTTATTCTGTACTTTCAGACTACCGGTTTTTCGCCATTTCCCTGGCACAATTGCCCCTACACAAGGACCGGCCATGTTGGGAGTTTTCATGCAAGTGCCAGTGAAAATAAAGTTTGTTTTTTTTGTGTCGCTTTCAGTTGCAACAGCTTTATTTTGAACGGTTGGATTCAGATCGGTTACAACGAATGTTCCCATAGGCACAGTGCAAAGAGGGCACGTGATTTTTGCACCACTCACTACTAGTTTTAACTTCTCGGCAGCTTTCTGTTGTTTCTCCTTTCTTTTTTTCTCCATTGATTTACTTCGGGCTTGTTCATTAGCCGTAGAATTGGGGCCACAAGCCGGAGGTGCCGGTTTTCCTTTTTTCTTGAAAACCTTTTTAAAAAAAACAATTACTGGATATATGATTTTAATCCACACCATTTTGCTGAAAATTTAATCGTTTTATTTGTTAACTCAATGGTCCTGGTTGCTGTATCGAGAATTCCATCGAGGTATGAAATGTTTCCGGAATAATTAATCATTCCCTCTATTTCCTGGTCTTTGGTAATACCTATTTCTACAAACCGGTTGCTATCTTTTAATGGTGTTTGTAGTGCCAGTTTTTCAGGAATTGTAACATTATTAAGTTCCCTGCCATAGCTCAATTTGTTGTTAGAAAACTTGTTGTGCTCATATTTACCCCAACATCCGTTGAAATATAAACCATACATAGAAGGTGTAGACAAATACTGAATAACCAAGTCATTGTGGGCAAGGAGTTCATCGATAAATGCAATATGTTGTTCAACTATTTCCCCTTCGTATTCGGTTATCAATTCTTCACGAAGCTTCGCCCACTGATATTGAACAAAAGGCAGGTTGTTTACAGATGTCAGATTTCCCTTTGAGTCAGCCCACAATACAAGTTCATCAAATACATAACTGGTTCTTGTGTACAATTCATGATACGATTCATAGAGTCTGTCAGCAATGTATTCTGAATCGAGAAGAAAGACCTGAAACTTAAATAAATCATCTATTCTTTGGGTATGAACAACCTGCACTTCCCGCTCAAAAGTCAAAGAAATTTTGCAATTTCTTTCAATGGTTTGTTCTTCTGTGGTTGAGAAAATCAACTTTTGCTCATATTCCAACGGTACAGGTGCAACGATCTTTTTCTCATAAGGTATGTACTTGTCCATACTATCCCCTGTTTACTTTTGCATCCGATTTACCCTGCATGGTTGCCACACCAGCACTTTTAATAAGCAGGTCACCCTCTTTGGCTATGTAATCGGCTGTTGAAGATTCAATTGCCAGATCGCCCTGCACGGTTATTTTTTTGTCGCCCTGTACAGTTTCTTTTGCTTCGGCTGAGGTAATTTCATGCTTTTCGGTGATATTCAATGTGCTGTTTGCACCCACGGAAGTTTTCATGTCGGTACCTACATCTGTGGTCATTTTTTCAGTTACGTTAATTTTTAGGTTCTTGGCGTTTAGAGTCATGGTTTCAGGGGCATTTATGGTAATGTTTTTGCCCTTGGTATCGAACTGAATGCTGTTTCCACCCGGATCTTCGATAGTAATGCTTGTCCCCCCATCGGCATCGTTAAACCGGATAGTATGGCCGCTGCGGGTTTTTATTGCTTTAATATTGTTTTGTTCATTGGCAAAAGCTCCGGGAGCAGCGCTTGAATGATACAAGGTTCCTTGTACAAATGGTTTTTCAGCGTTTCCTCCTTCAAAACCAACCATTACCTCCTCACCTATTTCAGGAACAAAATAAGCACCCTTATTCGACCCTCCATGAGGCATGGCTATACGCACCCAGGGCGAATCGCCATATTTTTGCCAGCTAAAACGGATTTTTACTCTTCCCAATGAATCAGGATCATTATTGTCGGTTACAACAGCTGGCTGACTCTGACACAATGGGACAGCCGTAGGACTAGTCATGGGTGGCACTTCAACATCCAAAGGAATGGCTGTAAAACTATTTTGGTATTCTCCGCCCGATGACCATGAATGGTTTACAGAGGTAATAATATACTCACCCTGTTTTGCTTTGCCACGGGCTGTAAGATTATTAACACTGGCAATTGCACCAGGGAATAGACCCGGATCGATGCTAACACCAGAAAACGTAACCTTACGGGCAGCTTCTGCCTGCATGGTGAGTCGTGCTATATCATCCATCTGACTGCCAACCGCTGAGTCGTCATCAAGCTGGTGGATCATTTCTACCGGTTTACCCAGAAATGTTTTTGCTGACTGGTTCATGGCAAATGAAGCCAGTCCTTTCATAGAGGAACTCTGGCCCGAAATGTTCTGAGTCTGAGTAGTGTCTTCTTTATATACGCGTACAGCAAACGATTGTACAAGCGGGGCAACAGAAATTCCAATATCGAAACTTAATAAATCCGTTCCATAAATCAATTCTACGGTAGCTTGCTGTTTGTTTCCAAATACCATAGCTTGCCCGTCGAAATAGAACCACTCACCATATCTGCAAGCCAGTCGGTTTAGAAAACTGAATGCCGATTCCTGATATTGAACTGTGTAAGGTATTGGGTCAGCTTTCATGGGACTGATTTTAGGATTCAGAACATTTACAGGGAAATCCCGGCAAAGCTCTTCGGCAATATTTTTCAGGCTTTTGTTGAGGTATACCTGACAATTGCTTCCATTATCGAGCAATATAGTTGGACTATATCCCTCGATAATAACATTATGACCTAATTCCGAGCGCGAAGTAGCTGCAGACCTCACTCTGGTTACCACACCCCGGAATACCAGTTTTTCCCTGAGATTGCTTTGAATTTCAAGAGCCATATCCGTTCCAACAAATTCGCGAGCTTTCTCGAGAAAGGAGTTGGCAGCCTCGCCAATTTTTTCACTTCCTATGGTAATACTAAAGTAGTGATGGACATTTATTGACTGACTTATTTCGATAGACTTAAGCTCTCTGTATGTTTTGCCGTTAAGCTGCACAATTGCATTGGCAGGTGAAATCATATGACAAATATTTATTATTTTAATATTTCCGATGTACTATTATTTTTCAGATAAAAATCTTTGGTTTTGTTCTTTTTAACAACAAAAAATACATCCGATCTTCATCGGGTAGTGGCTTTTGTTTTTACCACTAAATAGATCCGACCCAGAAAATCAAGGCAGGAACACCAAAGTACAGAAAAATTTGTGCTTATAATGCAAAAGAAAAGACAAAAAGAAACCTGTTTAAAAAAACAGGTTTCTAATTTTTTAATGGTCTTAAACCCATTCGTTTACGTGTTCGCCGTTACCCATTTTAATGCTTTTTGCAGAGATAGTGAAAGTCTCTGTCATAGGGTTAGCATTGAAGGCGTCGAAAGCTTCCACATATTTAACCAGGTAACCTTCTTTAAATTCAAGTTCTTTCAACTTGGCATCGGTATCGCGTTTTAAGAAAGTAACCGTGCCATCTTTGCGTTCAAAGTTGTTACACATCCATTCAAAGAATGTTGTTTCTCCTGTACTTTCAACAACAATGTTGATACGGCCACCACGGGTAATAGATGCAGGACGACCGGTTGCGTCGACTTCCTGGAACAAATCATAACTACAAGAAAGAACATTTACTTCTTTTCCTGAAACACTAAGTTTAGCTTTAAATGACATAATAATTAGTTTTTAATTAATTAAAATAAGATTAATTGTTTTTAGGTTATTTTCTTGCCATATTAATAACGAACAGCTTTTCAAATTCTTACTAAAAACATAAATCAACAATTACATAATAACAAGATAAATATATTGTTTTTTTTTTAGAATAGACATATCATTCCACGAAAAACAGAATTTTGTTGACCTAACAAAGTTTTCAATTCGGTTAATGAGATAATAAGAGACCGTTACCATATATAAAAGGGTTTATTATTTACCTAACTCTACCTTTTAGGGCCCTGATGGGAGAAAGACTATTTACTCTTTCCGATCAGACACGATTGGCGCCTTATCCGGATTCATTAAATACTTCTTTTTTATGTTTGGAAGTCCGAATTTTTCATAATCAATCTTTTCAACCTTTTTCATAAAGGGAGGAAACCAGTCGATACCATTATTCAAAAAGCAGGGATCCGAAAGGAGAATACTATCGACACACGATTGACAGATTAATTCGATACTATCTTCTGAGACCAGCTTATAAGTAATCTGTTCCATGTTATTTGAGGGACATAAGTTAAATAAATTATCGCCTTTAACTTTGTAAGTCAACCAACCAGGTGCTACAAAACTAATATAACCCGTGTTGTCCTTTTTATTGATGGAGCTAAAATTAACCGATTCAAGAAAGATAAATGTACTATAATTTCCCCGATAAAGTATTTCGTCTTTGCCTGTGACTTCTATTGTACAATAGGTAGTATCCTTGTTGTAAGCAAAATATATACTTTTTGTGCATGAAGTAAAAAAAACAATCAGGATAGAAATATAAAAAATTGATTTTCGCATGGTATACTTTTTATGTAAATAAGTAAGAATCATTTTCGCCAGTTTTACGCATTTCGTCCCATTGCCATTTGTAAAAAACTTTTCGTTTAAAATTACTTATAATATTTCCGTTTGTATCCTGATTATAATCCATATAGTTTTCTAAAGTACCCGACTGAGGTTTACTTCTGGGAATTTCATTCTTTCTGGGAGCTGTTTTTGCCTTAAGAGTCAATTCGTTTATCTGTGCATTAATCTCCGCTTTTCTGTTCGGATTGGATCCTGTTGCACCAGTATTAGAATTCCCGGCTAAAGGTTGACTTTCAATTAGTATTAATTTGGAAACTGGATTCAGGAAAAAATTTTGAACGCCATCATAATTATCCATAAACCATGATGCCGATTTAGTCGCTTTTTCCAACTGTGAATATGAGGTTTCCAGTGATTTTAATTCCACAGTGTTACCTGATGAATTTTGCTCATCTTCAAGTTTCTGCAATTCAACTTTCAATTTTTCAATTTTAGCATCTAGATCTTCTTTAAATTCAACTCCTGGCTGCGGAATAGTATAATTACCCAACGTTTTATCGAAAGTATGTTTTAGTCCAAGAGCATGGCCTAATTCATGCAGGGCTACTCCAACTGCATCAGCATCTGTCATTGCAGAACTAAAGAGATGAGTAACACCACTTCCGGTACCCGAATAAGCAGGAACTCTTTTTTCCGGACTGCCTGCACCGAAAACATCATCGGTTAAAATGAGATGTATCTTATGTTGTTTATTTAGCTTAGAACTAGAGCCCACAGCATCGTATTCCTTCCGGGCATCTACATATTCTGCATTGGCCTTTTGTACCTTTCGATGATTCCATGCTTCAGTGACAATTTTATGCTCGTATGCTTTTTTTGTTTTCTCAGCACCAGTACTTGTGAACTTGAAATGTTTATCAAAAGTCTCCAGCAGATCTTTTATTTTCTGCCGAAGCTTCTCTTCTACATTATTTTGTGCTTCCTGATTAGATAATAAAGCTGCATAGCGGTTTTCTATCAGATCGTTATATTCTAATGTATTCGTATCACTCTCCCCATCTTTTGTTAAGTATATGTTTCCATCCTCTTTTGTTGAAAGATATTTCGAGAACTGGGATCTATTCAGCGTTATAACATCGGTTTTAGCGGCCAATTCAGCACTGATACAAGCCTGATTAAATGATAAATTATTGAATCCGGCTAAAAGGTTTGAAAGAAAAGGAATATTATTTTCTTTGGTTACTACCTTACCTGCGACATTGTCGAATTTTAGCCTTA
>JAHEEB010001020.1 GCA_024640925.1 Bacteroidota bacterium
TCTTTTGTAATGATGAAAGGTTTTGCATCTTCAACGCCAAACATTTTTGGTATAGATGGGCCGAAAATATCAGCGTCGATTAGTCCGACTTTGGCACCGGTTGAAGCGAAGGCAACTGCAAGATTTGCAGCGATAGTTGATTTTCCTACGCCTCCTTTACCCGATGAAATGGCAATAATGGACTTAATTTCACTTAGTGAACTTTCTGGCTTTTTCTTCTGTTGAATTTCCGGTTTTTTAATATCGATGGTTATTTTCTTTAAATTTTTTAACTCCTTGGTTAGAATTTGTTCACAGGCCTTTTTTATCGATGTTTTCAACGGATCGTTCGGCATGGTGAACTCCAGAAAAAAACTTACCGACTCTTCGTCTGTAATTATTTCCTTAATAATGCCCATTTCAACGATATTTTTGTTTGTTGAAGGATGAACAATTTGCTGTAAAATATCAAGGATTTGTTTTTCAGTATATTTCATTTGTTTGTTGATATTAAAAACCTGATATGATATTTATTGTTCTAATACAGACAAAGATGATTTTTTTTTCGCTCAATAATATTCTTACCAGCTTATTTTTACAAATTTAGGTATTTATTTGTATAGTAATGAATATAAGGATTTATGCATTTGTGAGAGACTGTTTGCCACAAAACACGAATATGTTTTCCTGTGCGGCTTATTGCATCTGCTACCAGAACTATCTCCAGAACCTTATAAGCTTAATTCCTTATTCGGATCCCAAAACAGTTCTTTGAAATTTACAACTTTATCATTTTCAACTTCTATGCCCTCGCTTTCGAGTAATTCCTGCATAAGATTCAAATGCCTGAAGTGGTGTTTTCCGGAGAGAAGTCCATTGCGGTTAACAACCCTGTGTGCTGGTATTGGTTCATCGTGCGTGTGACAACAATTTAGCGCCCAGCCAACCATGCGAGATGCGCCTGGTGAACCTATATATCTGGCAATAGCACCATAAGAGGTAACTCGCCCTTCGGGTATCAGTTTTGCTACTTCGTAAACCTGAAGGAAAAAACTATCATTGTTCTGGGACTTCTTCAATTTTCTTATCCCTGTTATGTTTGAAACGTATATAATGCGATTGCAACCCCTGAGATAACCATTCTTTTTCGTAAAATGTTTTTATCGAAAGAATATCATCTGTTTCTCCCGATTCATAAACATTATCGATAGCAATATCTATTTCAAGGTTATTATATTCTGTAAGAAGCCTAGTATATTCAAATAATACTGTATTATCTGTTTTCAGGTTAATCCAGGCATTTTCTATTAAAAAATTACTGTAGTTGTTAAGAAAGCGACTGGATGTTAAGCGTTTTAAAGGTTTTTTTAACTGTGGATCAGGAAATGTGAACCATATTTCTTCGACTTCGTCTTTAGCAAAAAATGAAGATATCAGCTCAATGCGGGTCCTTATGAAACAAACATTTTTAAGGTTGTTTTCGAGTGCTTCCTTGGCACCTTTCCAAATACGAGAACCTTTAATATCTACACCTATGAAATTCCTGTCAGGGAAACGCTTTGCAAGTCCCACGGTATACTCTCCCTTACCACAGCCAAGTTCAAGGGTAATAGGATTATTATTGTTAAAGAATGAAGATTTCCAAATGCCTTTCAAATGAAAATCCTTTTTAAAAACCTCATCAAATTTTGGTTGTAGAACATTATAAAAAGTCTCAACCTCTGCAAATTTTGCAAGTTTCCCTTTCGACACTTCCTGAAAAATTGTTTAATTATTTATGTTCCTGTATACGAATTCCAATATTTCTTACCTTTTCAAGAACTTCGGAACGCATACCCTGCTGGATCTCGAATTTATAAATACCCCTGAACGGAAACCGAATATTCTTTTTATAAGGTGTAAGCAATGTTTTAACCGAACCCAATCCTGTCCCATACCATTTCCCTCTTTCGTCGGCAAGAATAAACTCAACAGTATCCTGCATGCTTTCGCCATTGGGCGACAAAGTTTTGATGAAAAGCCACAGGTTGCTGTTCCGATAATTTGTCTGGTTTCTGATAAGCAGAAAAATATCATATGATTTAGCCGTATCCGGAACATCTACAGTAAAGGAAATTCTATAGTCCTTTTTCCAACCTTCTGAGGGAATGATGCAGACATCTTCATAAAGTCTGTCTTCTAAGCAAGATACCCCAACTAACAGGATAACAAAGACAGAAATGGCAGATAATCTGTATTTAAACAAGTTCTTATTGTTTTTTATTTTTCCAGTCAGGTTTGTTGTCATTATTTTTCTTATCATTACGGTAATGGGGTTTATGCGATAATTTTCG
>JAHEEB010001021.1 GCA_024640925.1 Bacteroidota bacterium
TTTTATAATTAAGGCCTTAAAATTTTTTTATAAAATTTATTTTTATTGTTTCGGATTTTGTGGTTTTTCCGGACGTGGAATTAAAACCTTACGAGAAAGTTTAAGTTTTCCTGATTTATCATCAATATCAATCAGTTTTACTTCTATTTCATCTCCTTCTTTAAGGACTTCTTCAACTTTTTCGAGGCGTTTCCAGTCGATTTCGCTGATATGCAACAGTCCGTCTTTACCAGGCAAAATTTCGACAAAAGCACCAAAACTGACAATCGATTTCACAACCCCTTGATATACCTGTCCGATTTCTGGTACTGCAACTATTCCCCTGATAATTTTCATGGCTTTATCGATAGAAGCCTTATCTGATGCAAACACATCAACGACTCCGCCAACGTTTGCTACTTCTTCAATAATTATTGTAGTACCTGTTTTAGCTTGAATATCCTGAATAATTTTACCCCCGGGGCCTATTACAGCACCAATCATTTCTTTTGGAATGATTATCTTCTCGATTCTTGGAACATGAGGTTTAAAGTCTTCTCTTGGTTCACTTATTGTTTCAAGTATTTTACCGAGAATGTGCATCCTGCCTTTCTTTGCCTGTTCCAATGCCTCTGATAATACTTCATAAGACAGACCCTCTACTTTAATATCCATTTGAGTTGCAGTAATACCATTGCGTGTACCTGCTACTTTAAAGTCCATGTCTCCTAAATGGTCTTCATCGCCTAATATATCAGAAAGAATAGCGTATTTTTTTGTTTCTGTATCGGTAATTAATCCCATAGCAATGCCTGAGACTGGGTTTTTAATCTTAATACCTGAATCCATAAGTGCTAATGTACCAGCACAAACCGTAGCCATAGAAGAGGAACCATTCGATTCGAGAATATCAGATACAACCCTTATTGCATATGGTGTTTCCGGTATCATTCTCTTTAATGCCCTGTGAGCAAGATTTCCATGTCCAACCTCCCTGCGGCTGAGTCCCCTGGAAGCTTTAGCGTCACCAGTAGAAAAAGGAGGGAAATTATAATGCAGAACAAATTTTTCCGAACCTTGTATTAACACTTCATCAATTGTCTTTTCATCGAGTTTGGTACCCAAAGTAATAGTAGTGAGCGATTGGGTTTCACCGCGAGTGAATAATGCTGAACCATGTGTTGAAGGTAAATAATCTGTCTCACTCCAGATTGGTCTTATTTCATCAGTTTTACGACCGTCAACACGAATACGCTCGTCAAGAATCAAAGAACGGACAGCTTTTTTCTCTACATCATGATAATAGCGTGCTATGAGCGTTTCATTGGCTTCTTCACCTTCCGGAAGAGTATTTTTGTAACTTTCAATGAATTCAGTTTTCAATGCATCAAGGGCATCATGTCTGTCGTGCTTTCCTGGGGTTGATTTAACTATTTGATAAACTTTATCATATGTTTTTTCCCAAACAAGTTTCCTTAATTCTTCATTATGGGTTTCATGACAATATTCTCTTTTCTGGGTTTTCCCTACTTCTGCAGAAAGCTCAAGTTGAATTTTACAGTGTTTTTTAATTTCTTCATGGGCAAACTTAATGGCTTCAAGCATATCGGCTTCCGATACTTCATCCATTTCGCCTTCTACCATTAATATATTATCAATGGTTGCACCAACCATAATATCTAAATCAGCTTTAGTCAATTCAGAAAAAGTAGGGTTGATAACCAATTTCTTATCGATACGGGCGACTCTTACTTCGGAAATTGGACCATTGAAAGGTATATCCGAGACAGCAAGAGCAGCAGAAGCAGCCAATCCGGCTAATGCATCGGGCATGATATCTTTATCTGCTGAAAACAGAATGACATTAACAAATACTTCAGCATGAAAATCATCGGGAAATAATGGTCTAAGTGCACGATCAATTAAGCGCGAAATAAGAATTTCATAATCGCCCGGACGAGATTCCCTTTTCATAAAACCACCTGGGAAACGGCCAGCCGAAGCAAATTTTTCTTTATATTCAACCTGAAGTGGCATGAAATCAACATCTTCCTTTGCTTCTTTAGCGCAAGTTACAGTTGCCAGAAGCATTGTCTGACCCATTTTAAGCATAACCGAACCCTCCGCTTGTTTAGCAAGCTTACCGGTTTCTATTTCAATTGTCCTGCCATCGCTCAGGGTTATAGTTTTTACAATAGATTTATACATTTTAAAACGAATTAATTATTTTGAATAAGAGAGTTAAAATTACATCTTTTTTTTATTCCCTCTTTTTATTTAAAGAAAAAGGCAATTGAAGTCAATTGCCTTTTCTTTTTATTTACGTAAGCTAA
>JAHEEB010001022.1 GCA_024640925.1 Bacteroidota bacterium
TATTTTATTCCGTGATAAATAGCATTTACAACGGTGTTGGTCTTGCCATTATCGGTATAGCGCTCTTTTATCTCCTGCTGTATTCGCAGCTGAATGGAAAAATTATCGGTTGAGGATACTACAAGTATATCATAATCGCTGTGGTACGAATACGTTGTGCCATCCTCGACATAATCGTCCTCTACCCATTTGCCGGTAGCGTAACTGCCAAACAGAATAACCATGTGCACCTGTTTATCGGCAGCAATTATATCTCTAAGGAGTCGTAGCTCTTGCTGCTTATGTTCCGGGAGATGCGATAATGAGGTTTTCAAGTGTCGGGTATTTGGTACGAAAATAATGATTTTTGTGGTTTCTTTTTGATATTGTAGTGCAGCAAGTTATTAAAACCTTCCGAGCATGTTAATGATTCAAGCTATTAATAGGAATTAAAAAGGGAAGATAGATTTGTTCTGCTTCGACAAATTCACACAGCCTCTTCAGGGCGGAGAAAGGCTTGCTTAGCGAGAACTTTAGTCCTGAAATTGTTCAGTATGGGTTAAATAATAGCCCAGATATGCGACCCCTACGGGGTCGAAATCCATTTTTGAAACAAATTTCTATAAACATTTGACCTCTCTGAGGTCATTAAACGTTGGATCTGACTTAATCAGCAGACCCTAAGTAAAAGGCTAAAGGATTCCACGTCAGGAAACCGTGGAGATTAGAAAAGAACTCGCCAAGGAGGAGTAAATTTTGAGCTCCTGACCTTTTTGCTCCGATCGGGGACCTTTTAGCTCGGACTTCGGAGCTTTTTGCTCCAATGTCGGAGCTTTTTGCTCGGATTTCGAAGCTTTTTGCTCCAATGTCGGAGCTTTTTGCTCGGATTCCGGAGCTTTTTGCTCCGATCGAGGACCTTTTAGCTCGGACTTCGAAGCTTTTTGCTCCAATGCCGAAGCTTTTTGCTTGGATTTCGGAGCTTTTTGCTCCGGAATCGGAGCTTTTAGGTGGTCGGGGGTACCTTTTAGGTGGTTGTAAAAACTTTGTGAATTGCAAGAAAAAAGGCCCGGAAACCCGGGCCTTTTATTCTTTACTGTGCCGTTGTATCTGTTGAATTGTTTTTTCGGGTAATACCCGGATACCTGCTTTTCAGCACATTGTAAATGTCTTTTGCTCCTGGCACATTCTGACTTGATCCCAGTTTTACATTGTTGTAAAAGGCACGGGCAGCAGTAAATGCCTCACTTCCAGCTACCATTGCAGTATCGTTAATAGCTGTAGCTATTTGATTGGAGGAAAGCTGTATTCCTTTCAGATTCACTGCATCGGCATAATCCAGATCAAATTCTGTCTTATCGACAAATTTTGGCAACAATTCCGGATTTTTTCCCGAAAAGTTATTTGCATCGGTAACAAAAGGTAAACTCTTGTCACCCATTTTCGGAAGTGTCATCCGTTGTTCTTCTGTTAGGGTAATGAGATAGGGTTTAAGTATCTCATAAGCCTCGTTTAATTTAGTTTGTGCCTGATTAATTGCCTCTAAAGGAATTTGGCTTGAATGAAGGTTAAGGTTCATAGTATTATGTTTTAAATTGTTTGTGCCGGCGAATTTATTTTATCAGATAAAAGTCAGCAAAATAAGTTGACAAAACACATTTAAATTTTGACAAATAAACGTCATACATGGATAAACAGTAAAATATCCAGCAAATAAAAATGAATTTAATTATATATAACCTTTTTCCTTAGATATAATATTTCATTATTGACCGGGAAAAGTATCAGGAGAAAAATAAAAGGGAGTAACACAGAGATCTCGGGTTTTGTCAACTATCAAACCTTCGTTATTCCCCCCGAAACGATAAATTTCATGGCATCGGACGAAGGAATATCCAGCGGGGTTATCAGTTCTTTTGGAACAATAAACAACTCACCGGAGAAATTATAGGAATGTGGAAAGTATACAGCTACCTTATCTTTAATATTCATATCCGATAAATCTTCGGTAGTAATAAAACCTATTTTCTCAAGGTTGGAAATGGTGTTTACCTTAACCAACACCGGGTATTTAAACCTCTTCTCTTTCCCTACAAACGCCGCAAACAAATCGTTTATCGATGTGTATAAAACTTTTATAAACGGAACTTTTCTCATCAGGCTGTCACCAATAAGCCTTAAGGGTTTAAACACAATAGACTGTCCAAAGAACCCAAGGGAGGTAACAATTAACACAAACAACAATATACCCAGTCCAGGAATTTTAAAGGGTAAAACAGGTTTCAGAAACGACATCAGAAATGTATCGAAATAGATAAAAAACCAATAGGCAA
>JAHEEB010001023.1 GCA_024640925.1 Bacteroidota bacterium
GGGGCTATAAGTTCTTGGACTTTTTAAAAATCAAAGCTTAATATTTTTGGATAAATTGATTCGGGAAAGATTAAGTACAATATTTAAATGTAAAAGACATAATATGGCATTTTTCAGGTGAGATTCATCATTCCCTGTTGTTTATTATGTTGAATATATCAGGGATTTTAATAATTTAGTATTTAAACAAGTGCCATGCCATGCAAAAAGGACCAGGACCTTTTGAATATTACTTTCTGATTACTAATATTTATATTCTGTTTATATTTTGTTTCCATTTTTATAAAAACAGACATTGGTTTTTACGTACCTATATTATTGGAAAATGTCTTCAGTTAGCGGGGATTTTTCTGCTCGAATTTGGTAAGGCAAAAGTCTTTTTACCGGATATACCCAGCCTTTTTTTTATTATTGGCTTTCCTTTTGAAATATTCGGCTTAATATCATATGATGGTTATTTTAACAAGAAGAGATTCCGTATTTTTCTCTATGTCTCCATTTTTTTGTTCATTGTGAACCTGATATTAATATCACAACATGTGAGAGGCACAATTATTATCGTTTCCACGGTTTTCTTCTATTCGTATGCAAGTGTTATTTTATTAAGCAAAAAGGATAAATCCAGGTTCAGATACCTGATAGGTATAACATTTATGGCTTATTCCTTAATTTCAGCTATAGTAGGCATAATTTCTATCTCACATATGGCTTTCCAGCCTGTTTTGCCTCCTCCTGTTCCGGGAGTAGTGCCCCCACACTATAATCTTAGGGACTCTTACGATAGTGTATTATATTTTGTAATGATAGTAAGCAGTATCGGATATTTGGTTATTTTAAAAGAACAAGATGAAATTGCCCTGGATAAAGCCTATGAGCAAATTTCCAAAGAAAACACAGGATTAAAAAGACTTGACGAAGAGAAGAATAAATTCTTTTCGATTATTGCACATGACCTAAAAGGTCCTATTGGAACTCTTGCCAAGTTAACAGAAGTACTTGTCGAATCGAAAAATAAACTTCAGCGAGACGATTATGAGAAATGGCTTGCTTTAATCAACCAAACTGCCACCAGGACTTATACATTGCTCAATAACTTGTTACAATGGGCCCGTTCAGAATCAGGTATTCTTTCCCCAAATCCCGAAGTTATTGATGTAAAGGAATTGTTAAATGAAGTAATTCGTCTGATGCAGGCATTTTCTCAATACAAAAACATTCAGATAACCGAAAACTGTCCGAATGACATACTGATATTTGCTGACAAGGAAATGATTCGCACAATTATCCGAAATCTGATATCAAATGCCATAAAGTTTACCCACGAAAAAGGAATTATAGAGGTAAATGTAAAACAAGATAAAGATGTTGTTATTAGTATTAGCGATACTGGCGTGGGCATGAGCAGCGAAGTTGTAAAAAATCTGTTTGCTCTTGATTCAAAACATAATACCCTTGGCACCAACAGCGAAGAAGGAACCGGCATTGGTCTGAAGCTTACACATGAATTTGTAGTTAAAAACAATGGCAGGATTTGGGCTGAAAGCAAAGAAGGTATTGGTTCTACATTTTTTGTCGTTTTGCCCCGGAAATAAATTCATCTACACCAGATTAATCATTGGAGAAGCATTTTTTTTTGTAATTACCAACAAATAGAGGCAAGAAAATAAAAAGCGGGCTATTACCCGCTTAATTTTATATATTCTTTTCAATCCATTTACGGGCATTAACAAAAGCTTCAACCCAGGGAGATATGATATCGTTTTTACGATCGTCGGGATAATAAGCCCAATTCCATGGGAATGTGGCTCTTTCGAGGTGTGGCATCATTACAAGATGGCGACCATCATCGGAACAAAGCCCGGCAACCTTGTAATCAGATCCGTTGGGGTTTCCCGGGTATTGAGACTGCGAATATTCTAAGGTAATATTGTATTTATCTTTTGGCAAACGGAGGTTAAACTTACCTTCGGCATGAGCAACCCAGATTCCTAATCGTGAACCAGATAATGAACCAAGCATTACTGATTTGTTTTTGGGTACATCAACTGAGAGGAAAATAGATTCGAATTTATGCGACTCGTTATGACTCATAAAAGGCCTTTCTGATAAATCCGGAGATACCAGGTTAAGTTCCATCATAACCTGGCAACCATTGCAAACGCCTAAACTGAGAGTATCTTTTCTTGCATAGAAATTATCGAGGGCTTCTTTGGCTTTTGGGTTATAAAGGAAGGCACCAGCCCATCCTTTGGCACTGCCAAGCACATCGCTGTTTGAGAAACCACCCACAAAAACAATCATATTAAT
>JAHEEB010000280.1 GCA_024640925.1 Bacteroidota bacterium
CGATTTTGTTCATCCCGATGATGTAAAAAGTACAATTGATGTTACAAGTCAACTGGCAGAAAATAAAACTGTACAAAATTTTGTCAATCGGTACAAACATAAAAATGGCTCCTGGGTATGGATTGAATGGCGCTCTTATCCAAAGGGTAAATATATATATGCTTCGGCTCGCAATATTACGGGTCATAAACAAACTGAAGAAGCACTTCTCCAAAGTGAACAAAAATATCGCCTACTTTTCGAAAACATTACCAGTGGTTTTGTGCTGCAGGAGATGTTATATGATAAAAAAGGGTTGCCTGTAGATTTTCGGTTTATCGAAGTAAATTCAAGATTTAAAGAAATTCTGAATTTGAAAGGTGAATTTGTTGGAAAAACTTTTTTTGAAAGCTTTTCCAATGCAGGACCTGAATGGATTAAAAGGGCACAGAATGTACTTAAAACCCATGAACCGTATAATTCCATTACTCTGTTTCCTAATGGCAGGTATTTTGAAACTTTACTTTTCTGGGTTGAGACTAATAGGTTTGCTTCTATATTTACTGACATTACTGACCGGATTATAGCCGAACAAAAATTAAAACAGAGTGAAGAACATTTCAGAAACCTTGTAACCAATGCAAATGTGGTAAATTTTGCTATCGATAAAAATGGCATATTTACCTTATCGGAAGGCAAGACACTTGAAAAACTCGGACTCCAACCGGGAGAAATAGTGGGAAGATCCGTTTTCGAAGTATACAAAGATAATCCGGATATAACAGATGCCATTAATAAAGGTCTCAATGGAGAATCCGTAGAAAGAATTATTTGTCAGAATAATTTATTTTTCGAATCGCGATTTACCCCACTGATAAACGAAAATTCTGAAATTATCGGGGTTTTGGGTGTTGCTATAGACATTACTGACCGCAAATTAGCAGAAACAGCTCTTATTGAAAGTGAGAAAAAATACCGTTTGCTTTTCGAAAACATGACTAGTGGATTTGCTTTACATCAAATGATATATGATGAAAATGGCAAACCAGCTGATTACCGTTATATAGAGGCAAACCCTGCTTTTGAAAAGCTTACCGGATTGCCTGCTCAAGCAATTATTGGCAAAACAATAAAAGAAATAGTGCCTACTATAGAGGATCATTGGATTCAGACTTTTGGAAATGTTGCTCTTACTGGTAACCCTATCACTTATATGAATTATGCCAGGGATTTGGGCAGATACTACGATACTTATGTATTTAGCCCTGAAAAAGATAAATATGCCGTTGTATTTAATGATGCTACAGAACGTATTAAAGCCGAAAATGAATTAAAAGCCAGCGAACAAAAGTTCTCTAATTTTTATAACCTTTCTCTCGATATGGTTGGAATTACTCGCTTATCCGATGGATTAGTGTTGGATGCCAACCCGGCCATGATAAAGGAAACCGGATATTCACACGAGGAGTTAATAGGCCATTCCTCTTTAGATTTAAACCTTTGGGCAAATCCAAATGACAGAGATACAGCCTTAAAGGAACTAAAGGAAAAAGGTGAGATAAAGAATTTTGAGATTCGAATGAAAATAAAGAATGGTAGTTCAATACCTTGCTTGTTCTCTGCTAAAACACTCACTTATAATAACGAACCTTGCCTGCTATTTGTTCTTAATGATATCTCCGATCGTATAATAGCGGAAAATAAAATTCGGGAAAGCGAAAAAAAATACCGTTTGCTTTTCGAAAACCTGACTAGTGCATTTGCTTTTCATTCTATAATTTTTGATGAAAACAAACAGCCTGTCGATTTCATATTTATTGATATCAATTCTAAATACAAACAATTATGGGGTGTTGATGATAGTATTATTGGTAAGAAGATAAGTGAGGTATTTCCAAATTTTGAAAAAAAATGGGTCGACGATGCATGGAAAGTTTTAGAGTCTGGCCAACCGGAAATATTATCCATTTATTCTCCTGAATTGGATAAATACTTAGAATCTTTTGAATTTAAAGTAGATGATAAACACTTTGCAATTATTTTTAATGATATAACAGAAAAAGTAAAAGCAGATAAAGCGCTTCAGGAAACACGTAAATTTAATGATGCTCTGCTTGCAAGTACACCTGGCCTGGTATATTTATATAACGAAGAAGGCCTGCTGGTTCGTTGGAACAATAGACATATAATAGAAACCGGGTATTCTGCCGAAGAACTCTCTCATATGCATGTTCTTGACTGGTATAAAGGTAGTGAAGCAGATATTACAGCAATAAAGGCGGGTTTAGACAAGGTTTTTTCCGAAGGATTTGGTACAGCAGAAGCTTATCTTCAGAAAAAGAATGGAGAAAAAGTACTTTATTATTTCACAGCAGTTTCTACAATAATCGAAGGAAAGAATTACTTTACGGGTATTGCTATAGATATCACAGAACGGAAAATAGCAGAAGATGCTTTAGCAAATACTGTAGAAACCCTTCAGGTTATTATTAAAAATGTTCCAATTGCTTTGTTCGATTTGGATCTGAAAGGAAATATTATGAGCTTCTGGAATCCGGCAGCTGAAGAATTGCTCGGATGGACCAAGGAAGAAGTTTTAGGTAAATACCTACCAACAGTTACACCAGAAAAAGTGGAAGAATTCGATCAATTTCTTTTAACAATACAACAAGGTAAAACTGTTAAAGGTATGGATGTTGACAGAATAAGAAAAAATGGAAATCCTGTTAGTTATAGCTTGTATGCAACACCATTATTTGATAACAAAGGTATTGTTAAGGGTAATATTGCAGCATTGGTTGACATTACAGAACGAAAACAGGCAAATGAAAAATTCAAAAAACTTGCCGATTTAAATCAAACAGTACTTGATACGGTAAGCACAGGTATAATATTTGTAAATAATCACGAACTCCAGTGGGCCAACAATACTTTTTATAAGATGTTTGGGTATACGGTGGAAGAAAAATCAGAAATTGATCTGGCCAATATTTATGCAAACTTTGAGGACACAATAAAAGTTGGTAATGAATCCTATCCGATAATGACTAAAGGTGAAGTTTATTCCTCCGAATTTTTGGCAAAGAAAAAAGATGGGAATACATTTTGGATGAATCTTAGTGGAAAAGCAATCGACCCAACTAAACAAACAGAGGGCTATATATGGACATTACAGGATATTACTGAACGTAAAAATTCCGAGGAAAAATTCAAACAACTTGCCCTCTTACACCAAACAATACTCGATACAGTTACTGTTGGTTTACTTTTTATTGTCAACCATAAATCGCAATGGTCAAATACTGTGTATACCAAAATGTTTAATACTGAAATTATAGAAGTCACCCTTTCTGACATTGTGTATAGTTCAGTTGATAATTTGTTTGAAATAATTGGTAATGAAGCCAATCCATACTTTACTAAAGGTGAAATATATTCCTCCGAATTAAAGTTCAGAAGAAAAGATGATAGTATTTTCTGGTGCAATTTGGTGGGAAAGACAATTAATCCAAATGATTTTTCAGAAGGATCTATTTGGATGATGCAGGATATAACTATTGGTAAAAATGCAGAACTCAACCTTAAACAAAGCGAATCGATCCTTAAAGCCACCATGGAATCTATGAATGATGGGCTTTTAATTGTAACCGACCAAAACATAATCACTCATTATAATACTCGCTTTAAACAGATTTTTTCTGTTCCGGATGAATTACTCTATACCCTTAAGGATGAAACTGTACTCAATCATGCAAAACTTCAATTAGCAGATCCTGAAGAGTTTTACCAACACGTAAAGCATATTTACCAAACAAGTAATACAACAGAAGACATTCTTCACTTTGTTGATGGGCGGATAATAGAACGATATTCCTATCCATTAACAGAAGATAGTCCGAAAAGAGGCCGCGTATGGTTATTTCGCGATATTACAGAAAAAAGAAACGCTGAACTAACCTTGAAAAAAAGCGAAGAGCAGTTTAAGGGCATAGCTCAAAACATACCCGGCATGGTATTTCAGTTCTATGCCCGTAAAAATGGCGATTTTGGTCTGAATTATGCCAGTGAACGTTCGATGGAATACATAGGATACAACAACATAGAACTTACTGTTTTATTCAAACAGTTTGTAACTGGAATTATTGAAGAAGATCGAAAAAGATTTATATCATCAATACAAGATTCTATTACAAATATTACTGATTGGAAATGGGAAGGAAGATTTATAAGGCAAGATGGAAAACAAATGTATTTTCAAGGCATTTCAAAACCCAGATTCATTGATGAAGATTTAGTATTTGACGGTCTGGTACTTGATATTACCGAACGAAGAAATGCCGAAGAGGCACTTATCAAAAGCCAGGCCATGCTTCGGGACTCACAACGTATTGCTCATATCGGATGCTGGGAAGTTGATATCCTATCAAAAAAAATGATTTGGAACGAAGAAGCATATGAAATACATGGCTATAAAAACAATGAAATAGATCTTACCTGGGACAAATTTGTTCAGATAATTCACCCCGAAGATAGAGAAGCTACTACAATCCATTTCAGAGAAATGCTAACAAGTCATCGTTTTGATGATTTTGAATGCCGTATTATCCGACCCGATTCTATTCAGCGTATAATAGTAATTGTTGGAGCTTTATCGGTTGATGAAAATAATCAGCCTAATAGAGCTTTTGGTATAGTGCAGGATATTACCGAACGAAAAATTGCCGAAGAAAAATTGCGCCAAAGTGAAGAACTTTATCGAAATCTGGTCGAGATGTCGCCTGATGGTATATTCCTGAGTGATCTTAAAGGGACTCTTCTTGTATGCAATAAACAAATGGCCACCCTGGCAGGCTATGATTCTGTTGAACAAATTATTGGCAGAAGTTCATTCGATTTTGTTGCACCCGAAGATCATGAGCTTGTTAAAAAAGTAGCAGAAGAATTAAGAAAATCTGGAGTTTTTGGAACACAACAAATGAAACTATTGAAAAAAGATGGGACACAATATATAGCTGAATATCGTGGCGCTTTAATTTCCGATTTTAAAGGAGCTCCCACTGCCTTTATGGGTGTAATAACTGATATCACTGAAAAAAGAAAAGCAGAAGAAACGTTAATGGAAACTCAGGAACGATTGCAATCTTTTATGGATTCAGCTACCGATGCTTTTACAATATGGGACAAAGATTTACACCTTGTATTATTTAATAATCCAGCATTTGCTAATCTGCCAAAAGGTATAAGAACAGAAAATATAGTTGGACATAACTTGTTAGAATTCACATCCTTCCTTGTAAAAAATAATGATGTAAATAAATTCTTTAGGGTATTGAAAACAGGTATTCCTTTTTCAGACTATGATCAATTATGTATGATTCCTTCAGATCCAAGATGGATAAATCTTCGGGTTTTTAAAGTTGGACAGGGTTTGGGTATTATTACCACCGATATTACAGAGCAGAAAAGAGCTGAAATAATCCTTTCTGAAAAAGAAGCTAAACTCAGGAGTATATTCCTTGCTGCTCCGGTAGCAATTGGTTTGTCTATAAACAGAGTTTGTTATGAGTGCAACGATACATTCTTCACAATGACCGGTTATTCCCCTGAAGAAATAATTGGTAAAAACACAAGAATGTTATATCAAACAGAAGAAGAGTACCTCCGGGTTGGTTATAGTGCTTCTGAAAAGATTAAGATAAATAAACCTCTTATTAAAGAGACACGTTGGGTGAGAAAAGATGGTAGTATTATTGATATAATTTTAGGCTCAGTTGCTCTTGACCCAACCGATTCTTCCAAAGGTATTACCTTTACAGCCCTTGATATCAGTGAACGAAAACAATTCGAAGATGCTCTGAAAAAACGAGTATTGGCTCTTACCCGTCCACTGAGTGATGCAAAAGAAATTGAGCTTACCGATCTTTTCAACATCGACGATTTACAAAAAATTCAGGATACTTTTGCCGAAGCAACCAATGTAGCTTCTGTAATTACATACCCCGATGGCCAACCTATAACAAAAACCAGCAACTTTTGCACCTTATGTAATTTAATCCGTTCTACCGAAAAAGGACGTATAAACTGTTATAAATCTGATTCATACCTTGGAAAACAAAATCCCTCGGGCCCAACAATTCAGCCATGTTTAAGTGGTGGTTTATGGGATGCAGGTGCCAGCATTACAATTGGTGGAGTACATATCG
>JAHEEB010001024.1:0-1403 GCA_024640925.1 Bacteroidota bacterium
TAAGCTGTGAGGAACTAAGACAACTCTATAATAAACGGATATATCTTTCGACCAGCGAAAAAAGACGAAAGGTACGATTGGATGAATATTATCATTGGAGAGGAAAAACAATGGAAGAAATTGACATGATTTATCAATCACGTTTAACCGATGAATATGAAATCATAGAAAAAGACCGTAAATTTGCCGACTTAGTAATCGAAACCTAACTATGATTATTTCACGCACACCCTTTCGTATAAGTTTTGTTGGAGGTGGTTCCGACATGGAAGCATTTTATTCTCGTTGCCCCGGAGCCGTATTGAGCACCAGCATTGATAAATACATGTACATTTCTTCACACCGGTTTTTTTTCCAAAACCAAATAAGGGTGAAATATTCCGAAACAGAAACGGTTAATAACATTGATGAATTAAAACATCCACTCCTTCGAGAAACTATGCGCAAGGTAGGCTTAACCCAGGGTATAGAAATAAGCTCAATTGCTGATATTCCATCGGGAACAGGCATGGGATCTTCTTCCTCATTCACAGTTGGATTGCTTCAATGCTTATATGCCAATAAAAGAGAATATATCACTCACGAACAATTAGCTCGCGAAGCGTGTGAAATTGAGATAGACATACTTGGCGAGCCTATTGGAAAGCAGGATCAGTTTGCTGCTGCTTTTGGAGGTCTTAATGTTATTAACTTTCTGCCAAATGGAGACGTCAGAGTCGAACCATTATATATTAAGAATGAGATATACCAGCAACTACAGGATAATCTTCTGATGTTTTATGTGGGAAATCAGAGAAAAGCATCTGATATTCTAACTGAACAAAAGAAAAATGCTTCACAGGAAGACAAATTCAACATATTGAAATCAATGGTTGCCCTGGTTCCTGATTTACGTGATTGTTTATATTCTGGCCACCTCGACGATTTTGGCTCAATTTTGCATGAAAACTGGATACTAAAACAAAAATTAGCGTCGCAAATCAGCAATAATGATATTAATGAAATATATGAAGCTGGTATACGTGGTGGGGCAAAAGGAGGAAAATTACTGGGTGCCGGTGGTGGAGGATTCATGTTATTCTATTGCACAAAAGAAAATCAACAAAAACTGATTGACAAACTGAAACCACTTGAAAAATTCGATTTTGCTTTTGATCGCGAAGGTTCTAAACTAATTTATTTTGCAGATGAACAATACTGAACTTACTAATTACTTTACCCTGCTTTCCGATACGTTACAACGTGTTGATCAAAGTGCTGTAACAAACTTCATCGAAGTACTTCTGAAAGCCAGAGAAGAGGAAAAAACCATTTTCATATTCGGTAATGGAGGTAGTGCTGCTACAGCCTCTCATGTAACCGGCGATTACTTAAAAGGAATATCATATAATTTAGATAAACGA
>JAHEEB010001024.1:1413-2306 GCA_024640925.1 Bacteroidota bacterium
TTAAAGCCTTCCTTCGTAAAGGAGACATAGTCATTGGAATATCGGGAAGCGGAAATTCAGCTAATGTAGTTAAGGCAATGGATTATGCACGTTCTGAAGGGGCAAAAACTGTTGCCTTTTGTGGATACAAAGGAGGTAAAATTAGCAGTATTGCGGATATAGTAATCCATGCTCCAGTTCATGATATGGAAATTACTGAAGATGTACACATCATTATATTTCATGCCCTGAAGCAGATATTAATGAAGAAGCTAAAAGGAAATGATAAATCTATGGGTAAAACGTATGATGAAAGAGTAAAATAAACTCTAAGTCTTGCTCGCGTTTTTTAATGCTACAGTAAACTTTTTATCATCAAAAGTCTAAGCTTTCATGCTTCCCTGGTTATTTCAGGTTTCTCCGTTTCTTTTTTATTTTTGAACAAATACCTCATAATGATTGCTTTAAGCATACCGCTTCCATACCCGATGTGCATAATAAAAGCAGAATAAACACTCAACAGACCAACAATAAAACGTTGATTTTGTATCGTAGAATCGATAAATATCAACAGCGAATAAAGTATCAGAGATGTCCCCCACACTAAAAGGCAAATACTGCAAAACAGACTTGCTAATATACCAGCAATTAAATATAAGGTAAAAATAGCGGGTAGAAGATGAACAGGCTTCAAAGCATTTCCATGTCTTACTTGCAAATCAATCCGGCCACTACCAAAAGAAGAAACCTGTCTAAAGAACTTGTAGAAAGTAGATCTCCTTTTATGATAAACATAGGCATCTTCAATCAGTCCAACTTTACAGCCGGCCTTATATAAACGTATACTAAGATCAATATCTTCAGAGACTTTTAGCCCGCTATACCCACCAAGACTGTTGAATACCTCCCGATTA
>JAHEEB010001025.1:0-607 GCA_024640925.1 Bacteroidota bacterium
CTATAGCTTTATCTTTTTCTTCTCCATCGGTCATTGAATCTATCTTCTTTTTTTCATTAAGATAATAAGAATGGATATGAAACCCCTTTAATGGTTCATCATCTGAATCAGGATGCACATTTATTGGGTGACCTTTCATTTCAATTACTCCGTTTGGCCCTGGGAAAAGGTTGATTTGACCGTAATGGGCATGCGATTGAATTAATAAAACCTTTAGTTTATTTCCATCTGCTTTGAAGCTGATTAAATCTTGTTTAGCAAGAGGTAAAGTTTTTAACTGGAAAGCTCTCCACTTTTGTTTAGCCAGAGTTATTGAAGTGTTATACTTTTTAACTAAATTAACTTGTAACGTCGAACCAAGTATTACAGCTTCAAGTTTAGTTGTTGTTCCTTCTTTTTCATCTTCAATGGATTCATTTGATACAAATGAAGTGTAATTAATATAGGCCATGGATGGAAAAAATATTATAGTAAAAGTTAGGATTTTATATTTTGCTTCTTTTCTTCATTTTTCTTCACTTGTTTTCTCATTTGTTTCATCTCTTTTTCACTTGGTTTTTTTCGAGGTTCTATAATTAGTGTAAAATATGGTTCTTTTTTATCCTTA
>JAHEEB010001025.1:617-2305 GCA_024640925.1 Bacteroidota bacterium
TAATGGTGGGTTTTCTCTCTGTCTTTTTAGCTTTTCAGCTAGCTCCTTTGCCGTTATATCTGCTAAATCAACCTTCATATCTTCACCTTCTGGAACTTTGGTTCTGGAGTCTTTAACTTTATGAGTTTTACCAATAGAAAGTAGTTTATTTTCAATTTCTATTTGTTCTTTTTCAACTGTAGATGATTTATGTAATACTTCATAATGTTCATAAACTTTAAATTGTTCTTTAGCTTTAAAAGTAAAATCTCTTCTACGCATTATCCCATTTAACCCACCATTTATAACTTTTGTCACCATTTCAATGTCATCCTCATCAGCCCAATCCACTGCATGATTTCCAGCTATTTTAACCCCGTCATTATAAAACCAAATAGCAGATTGTACACCATAAACTGGATCCTGTAAGTCTGCTAATAAATCATAATTACCTGTAAAAGGAGGGGTGGTAGTTTTTGTAAAATCAAGATATTTAACATTTGAATTTGGATCACCCGGTAGATTTGATAGATTATCTTCTCTCCATTTAGAGAAAGAAGCGTAATTATCTTTAAATGTGACTTGTTTCAAACCTCTTCCACGAAATCTATATCCATCACGAGATGATTCATCGCCATTATGATTACCTATTCCATCACTTGCATATTGTCTGGATAATATCTCTATACCAAAATGGGTATGTGCTTTTAAAAAGACCTCGGTTTTTTTTTCTTTTTTCATCAATAAATCTTTGCCTGAAAAATTTCCATATAAATCATTTAGATTAACATAAATGCCTTCAATTAATTTTGCGATATCATCATTATTTTTTTTGATCTCAATACCCTTTTCTTTTACTTTAAATATATCAGATAGATGACTTTTTAGAGAATTTATTATTGTATTGTTTACTTTTATATTGTTCTTCCATACTGGCCAAACATTCTTTGGAGTCTTGTAATCCGATCTTTCTGCTTCAGGAACAAAACCACATTCAAGTGCAATTTGCCCAATAAAATGAGCTTTTCTTAGACATGTATCAAGATTGTGGCTTAATTTCCAGGCATTTAAATATTTGATGCACTTTTCAATAACTACTTTGTTTTGATCTGCCTTATAAATTGTTTTACCCTTAACTACTCGACTACCTATAATTTCTCTAACCTGCTCATACGTAATATCTTCTTTACAATATGGACATCCCTTTACTTCAACCTCCAATTTAGGTTCTGAGCACTGCAATTTCTCTCCCTGGTAAAAAATCTCCGGGGTTATATTAATTTTTATGTTTTCTGCGTTGGTTTTTTTATCTTTATCTGACATAGCTTTAGTTTTGAATGGTTACAATTCCTTCGCTACCGACAATTCCTTTTATTTTAGTTTTTTCTTCGGTAGTACCTTCCTGGTTTAAAATTACTTCTATTGTATCTCCTTCAGGAATACCAGAAACTTTGAGGTATAACGAGAATTTTTTCTGATCGGTGCAATTTATCCGTTCATTATCGCTATCCAACCAGTAAATCTCGACTACCTTAGGTTCATCATGGTCAATAGACTCGTTACTTACAAAGGAGGTATAATTTACATAAGCCATAGTTGAAAGTTTATTTACTATTTATATCTTTTTTCTTTAGGTACTTATTTATCACTAAAGCGTCTTTCTTCAAGCTTCCCATCTTTGTATGATTCGGTATATAACAGTTTACCTT
>JAHEEB010001026.1 GCA_024640925.1 Bacteroidota bacterium
TATACTAATTTTGGAATCTGGTAACCTTCTGAAATATATTTTACCAAAAACCCAAATTCTTTTTTTTGTTTGAATGCCCCACCATTTTGTTTTGATTAAAGCAATAAAAGAAGAAAAGAACGGTATTATTTTTCTTTTTATAACATCCATATAGTGAGCTTCAAAACACATAATATATTAAAGTTTTAACAATTTATTTAGCTCAACTTTTTCGTTTTCTTTGTATTGGCATGTTAAATAATACATCCCTGGTATAATAAAAAAATAAATAAACCAAATTTCTTTACCAGCTATAGCTTTCATTAATCCTAAGCCGAAAAATCCTAAATAGGATATTGCCGCAAAAAAAGCATATTCCTTACTAAATCGTTTAACCCAGTTTTTAATAAAAATAAAATGAGGTAAAAAAAACAATAAAACACCACAAAGCCCAGTAGTAGCTAATTTATTCATCCAATGTAAATGATAACCTGTTTCATCATTGTCAGGATTGGTAGCATGTGCATCTCCAAAAATAGGATTTTTTACAAATACATTAAATAAAACAGGATATCTTGATAAACGTGATGCTGTTTCTCCTGATTCATCTGGTTCAGAAATAAATTCAGACAAATCTTTGATTTTATTAAAGTTTTCCGAACCAGCATCGAAATAATAACTAAATGATATCAACAAATCAGAATAATAACTTTTCGGAATTAAAAAGGTAATCCCCAAAAACATACAAACAATAAAAACAGAAAGCTTAATACGCTTGCCACCCAAAAACGAAATTAGAATCAAAATCAATGATAATAGAATATTAGCAAAAAATTGCATCCTTATTATTGTATAAAACATTAAAATTAGATATGTTATAATAACCCACTTTAAGATCAAACTCTTTTCGATTATTTTATAAAAAAATATTAAAATAGGAAAAATACATATTAATGATTGTCCAAAACTATATTGAGCAGCTCCCATTCTTAAGAAATAGTTACCTTCTGCTGTGTTATAAAATCCAGAACTTGATTGGGTAAGTAGCCTTGCGTATAAGGGATTTATATATGAAACAACAATTGTTATAACAGAAGTTATTCCAATAAAAATAAAAATTAATTTTATAATTAATATCAATCCATGAATATCTTTTGAAAAAATATAATAATATAAAACACTTACTACAGTAATCATCCAATAAAATTCCTCAATAAGACTTGTTCTCGATCGTAAATCAATATTATTCCAAACCAATGAAAATAAAATAAATAAAGAAATGCCGTATATTAGAAAATTTAAAATAACAAAATTACTAAGTGTTTCTTTTCCTTTAAATAATAGCAATGAAATTAACCATAATGGAGCCCAAAAATAACGAAAACTCCCAACGCCCTTTGGTAAATTCTCAGCTACAACAGGTAAAAACGCTGTAATTATAAGCATTATGCTAAGGAATCGGAAATATATTTTTTGATTTATCATCGATCTATATAAAGTAATAAATCATATAAATTTCTTATTTGAAAGATGAAAATTATTTAGAATAAAAAAATTGATAAACAATGTTTTCCTATTTATTTAGGATTGAATAATATGCTTTATAAATATCCTGTGTTATATTTTTATTACTAAATTTATCTAATGCCAGCAAATACGCACTATTAGCCAGTGTCAATCTTAATTTGTCATTAAGATAAAAATGCAATATTTTATTCGCTAATTCAAAAATATCTCCCTTTTTCACAAGTCCAATCGTCTCAACTTTTGAATTTAGTTCAGGAATACCCCCTACAGCATAAGCTACAACAGGTAATTTTATTAACATGCTTTCAATTATTGTCCCAGGAATAATATCATGATAAGTTGGTAAAACACACATTTTAGCCTGTATTAAATATCGATAAATATCTTCTTGTGTAGCAAGAAATCCGAGGAATTTAACATTTTGTTCTATGCGCAATTGTAAACATTTTGAATTTAAAAATGTTAAATAGTTTAAATTACATCCTCCAATTACGGTTAATTGTATATTCGGTATTTTATTTCTTACAATTGAAATTGCTTCCAGCAAATCTTCAATTCCTTTTTCTTTGGTTACCCTGGCAAAAAAATACAATCAATTGGTTCGTCTATGCCAATATTGTCTTTTACGGTTGTAGGAATTGAGATTGGATAATTATGAAAATGTAATATAGCTTTGGGGTTGATTTTGGTTATTACATCACTCATTTCAATTGTACGGGTACCAAAATGCATACAGCTTTTTATTATTTTTTCTTCAATGAATATTTTTTTTCTTACAACATACTTCTGATTAGATGAA
>JAHEEB010001027.1 GCA_024640925.1 Bacteroidota bacterium
CTATGCATGTATTGATATCGCTGGCTGTTACAATATAGGTTTGGGAATTATCTGCTGTAAATTCAGCTCCATTTAATACTCCATTGTTCCAACTAAAGGAATTAGCATTGCCTGTGGCAGTGAGAGTGATTTTCGACCCCTGGTTTGTGTTGATATCCGCGCCGGCATTAACAATAACCTTTGATGAAAGACAAGCATTACTGTATATCAGATTAATTTCGGCATCGGTAAGTACACGGTTATATATGCGTACTTCGTCAACATTTCCATTGAAATATTCGGCAGCACCAGGCTGGCTCATACCAATGGTAAGAAAACGGTTCTCTGATAGGGCAAATTCGCTAATATCCAATGCAGCAGCCGCATTAAGTTCACCATTGATATAAATTTTAGTCTCGCCATTATTAAAACTGGCTACAACATTGTACCATTTTCCTGTGTCCAGAGCAGTGGAATATAAATTATAAACCTTTCCAGGCCAGTTCGTCTGAAAAAACACATTCCCGGAGGAAGAAGTGCTTAGGGAATAAATTTCGTGATCTTTTGAACCATATGTAATTATTCCCCCGCAATTATTAAATTTTGCGACTTTAATCCATGCACAAAGCGTGATTGTTTCTGTTATATCAAGCAAATTGTTTTGAGGTACCAGAATTGTATCAGATTTCATAAGTGAAACAGCGCTATTTTGATTACCAAACTGGTCGGGGACATAGCCAGCACCAAAAGCAGTACCATTAAGATTGTGGCCACTATAGTCATTTGTATTGCCTGAGAATGGATAATAAGCTACCAATCCATCTTCTGGCAGACAGATATTGGCTATTACCCTTTTTCTGGCGGATTCACAGCCATCGTAATTTGCAACCCAGAATGTGTCAGACTCTGCCAGGTAAGAAGTATTAAATACAGAATCGGAACCAATCAAATCTCCATTAAAATTAGAGTTGAACCAACGATAATTCTCTCCACCCGTAGCCACAAGTTTCAAATTACCTTGTCCAATTCTTGATTCATCCTGAGCTTTTGGGAATGCAGACTTACAATTATTGCCATAGAGATAATTCATTTCTTCTCTGTTTAATACCCGGTTATAGAATTTGACTTCATCAAGAACTCCCTGATGAAAATAGTTTGCACTGCCACTGTAATGATGTTGTGCCATAAGGTAATTGGCATATGAGGTTAAAACAGTATCGGCAGACAATGCACATTTAATATCCTGTCCATCGAGATATAACTTAATGGAATCATGATCATACGTACAAACAATATGATGCCACTGATCATCGTTTATTCTGTAACCTGATATGGTTGAGTTGTCGCCTTTCGAATTCATTCCACTCCACATTCCCAGGTATCCATTATTGGTGGTTATTCCGAAATCGTACGAAGCTGAATTTGAGGTGCTGTTACCAAAAATACAAGGTCTGTTCCAGTAAATACTGTTGCTTGCCGATTCGGTTGTTTTAATCCAGCAAGTAAAAGTAAATTGCAGGTATGTGTATGAAAATGGTGGCATTGCAATATATTGATTGGTACCATTGAATGCATACGCTGTATTTGTATTTCCAAAACGATCCTGAGTTGGAACTCCACCGTAATTTGTACCATCCATTTTGTTGGAACTGCTATCGGCCGAATTGTTGTTTAACATATAATAAACTACAAGACCATCCTTTGGATAAACTGACGATTGTACCTCCAGTAGTCTGGATTTAAAAGGAATGGCTCCATTCTCTTCATCAAAGTATGATTTAATAGAAATTGTATTGTTAAATAAATCATATTCGTAAAGGATTCCATAACCATAATATCCTCCCTGGGTTGAAAGTCCGTATATATTTCCATTAGAAGCCTGCATCAGACTTGTCATTGAGTTTTCTCCCGTATTAGATGCCAGCAATTCTATCTTTTTTGTGAATGTATAGGTCGAAGGATCGTACTCGAAAAGAACGCCGTCATTATTTATTCCGCCCATATAGGTTAAACCATAAAACTTATTGTTATTCCCTAAAGTAAGAGTACCATAAGGAAATCTTCCTTTGCTGACATTTTCAAAATCGACCCTTTTCGTGCATATACCGGTAGTCATATTATATTCAAACAGCACACCATTGTTATTGGAACCACCTAAGTAAGCAACACCAAACAGTTTGCCGGCAAACTCTGTTAAATCGCCTCTTGGGCCATAACCAATTACAGTACTGTCGAATGATACAAGTCTCGTTAAACTACTATCATCAATGCTAAACTTAAAAATTGTTCCTTTTTTATAGTCACCGCCTTCTGAGGTCATTCCGT
>JAHEEB010001028.1:0-367 GCA_024640925.1 Bacteroidota bacterium
TATCCCTGGTGGTACAAATAGCTCAATAGATGTAGGAGTTTTAACAAGTACCAAAAGGTATCGCTGTGAGGTAGATGGTGGTGCTGGGGTAAAGTATACAAATGAATCTGTTATCAGAATTTCCAGTAATTTCAACCAGGGTGTAATCGGTAATAACCAGGAATTGTGCTATAATACTTCAGCTGCAACTATAACAAATGTTTCTGATCCAACAGGAGGTGTACCGCCTTACAATTATCTCTGGCAATATTCTCCAAACGGAACCAGTGATTGGAAAACTGTTGGTACAGATATAAGTTATTTCCCAGGCATTATAACCGATACTTCTTATTTCTGGCGTATGGTTACCGATGCATGTGGAAATGAT
>JAHEEB010001028.1:400-2304 GCA_024640925.1 Bacteroidota bacterium
CTAACCGATCTGAAGCAAATATACTGTAAGAATGATTCGGTTAAGATTCGGGTTATAAATCATCTTGAAAGCAACAATTGGTATGATGATCAAAAAGTTTTTATTCTTAATGATACACTTTTTAACAAGGGTGCTATTGCCGAGAACCGTACAATGTATTTAAACTCTCTGGATGATAAAGGTTGTTCAACCGATACAGTTGAAATAAAAGTGGTGATCGACCCGGTAAAAGCTGCTTTCAGAATAGCCAACACGTCAATTAATTCTGGAGATTCGGTTTGTTTTATTAACCTAAGTGAAAAGGCCTCAGTTTATGCCTGGGATTTTGGTAATGGTGAAAAATCTTCATTGATGGAACCAATATCCTTTTATTACAATGTGGGTTGGTATGCGGTAAACTTAAAGGTAACTTCTTCCAATAGCTGTTCAGATTCAACAACAATATCAAATGCCGTAAGAGTGCTTTCTGAAAGCTCGATTGGCGAAGAAGAAAATGAAACAATTTTTATCTATCCCCTGCCTGTAATAGATAATCTTTTTATTGAATATTCAGGAGTTTCAGTGGCCAAGGTTTTTATTTACAATATATCGGGCCAGGTTATACTGGAAGAAAATCTCGAAAAAGCCAAGAATTGCATTGATATGTCTTCATTTCAGGGAGGTTCCTATGTTTTAAAGATTGTTTCTAAAGATCAAAAGGAGTATTCGAGGGTGATAATTAAAAAGTAAAGGATATTACACATAATAAGTTAAAAACCCTGGAGAAAATATCTTCAGGGTTTTAATTTGTGCGAACAATATAAAAACTTACAAACAATATTTTAAGAAACAGAAAACCCGGAAAAACCTTTATTCTACATAGAAGCATAAAAAGTTAATATCATTAATCTGTTATTTACTTCGGTTTATACTATTTTTGTGTATATAAAAAATGAATAAATTCAACGAGTTTTTTTAATAATCAGTAACCAAAAAAGGGGTTTGAACGTAATCCCTAATAAAAATATGCGATTAGAAAAACACCAAAACTCCATCCTATGAAAAAAATAGTCTCTTGTTTATCGATAGTTTTCTTGCTTATCAACCAGATGTATTCACAAACTTCAGGAGAAATAAGTGGAACAACCCCCGTTTGCTATAATACATCTCCTGGAGAACTATATTTCAGCACACCTCCAAGTGGTGGTACAATTGCCTCTTATTCATGGATGGCTTCTAACAATGGTACCAGTAACTTTTCTGTTGTGGGAAATAAATCAACATATAATCCTGGAAATTTGGTGGCTGATAAATATTTTAAGTGTAAGGTTACAATTTACACTATAAGTGATACATTATATCTTTTTACAAATACTTTATGTATTAATGTTGAATCGGTATTTTCAAAAGGACATATTATTGGGTCACAAAATCTATGTTACGGTGGCTTATCGGATACTTTAGAGTTTGATACCATTCCAGTTGGAACAGTGAATTCAACTTCTTATCAATGGCTCGAATCGTCTGATAGTAACAGTTGGTCTGAAATTACAGGAGCTGATACTCTTGTTTATTTTCCGGGTAATGTTCAAACAACCAACTACTTAAAGTGTAAAGTAATGAATCAGTGTGGTACTGATTCAACCAATGCTGTTAAATTAAGTGTTGGTACCAAATTGTTGGCCGGAGAAATAACCGGAGATCAAACTATATGTTATCTATCTTCACTTGACACTATTAGAAACTCTGTATTACCTGGTGGCGGTGTAACTCCATATACTTTTCAGTGGCAATCTTCCAGTGATAGTATAATATGGGGTGATGTTACCTCTAATGGAAATTCAAAAGATTATCTGCCTGTTAAGAGTGCTGGCAAAACCTACTTCAGACGGGTTGTTTCAGATAATGGATGTGATAGTTATTCT
>JAHEEB010000281.1 GCA_024640925.1 Bacteroidota bacterium
CAACAAAAAAAATAGTTGAACAAATTTTTTTCATTAGTTAATGATTTTAGGGTTAATAAGTATAAAATTTTTTGAATCCAGATTGTAAAATTCATGATTTCAATGCTTGGTTTGCATTAATATTTTATGATATAATTCACATAGACATTTTTGGGACGGGTTTCGTTACCCCCAACAGATGTGATTGTTAATGGGGTACCATTATTTATATCATACCCATCTCGACCACTACCATTAGGAAACACTCCACTAACAATATTTTGATTAAATCCATGTGTATGTGTTTTAAAAGCATCTCCCTGCATACTTCCGGGCGCGTTTTTATTTCCATTACCATTTGGTGTCCTTGTATTTAGATCTGGATCATACCTTGAATCACTTGTTGACCCTCTTAAGAATTGACCACGTAAATCAGGAAGATTAAAAGTATTTACCTTGTCTCCTTCACCCCAGGTTACACCTATTGTTTGTAATAATGCCGCATAGGTTACACGACTGATGGCACTGCCATCGCAAAGTAGCCATCCGTCCGGTATTTTAGAGCTGTCTGCTGCAAAAGCTATGATCATGCCTGCCGGAAAACCTGATTTAACAGCATAATTAGCAACCGGAACGGATAAAATCGGAGAAGTGCCAAGTAGGGAATAACTTCTTCCCCCATTGATATCGAACTCAATTTTTAATTGGTTGTTTTCCATACTCCAGTCGACAGTCAAGTAGTTACCGCTTAAAACAGTGCCTTTTCCAATCTCCAGATTTATTATACCAAATTCATCAGAGGTTTGGTTAAATTCTTCTGAATATACAGCTGTGTCTGCAGAACCTTGAATTATGGAAACCTTAAGTCCTACTCTTTTGTTAGATAATATGTTACCGTCATTATCTCTAATTACGGCCTGATATTTAAAAGTTTGTACCTGTGAATAGGAAATTGAAATTGCTATTACACAAATTAAAATAATAGAATATAGTTTTTTCATAGGTTTTTGATTTTTGGTGTTTTTAATTGATTTTATGGATTTTAAAGGTCAATGTTTGTTTTTCTGGCAAAGTTGTGATTTTCAAAAGGTAAATACCCTCCTGATAATTGGTTAAATTGATTTGTTTTCCAATTGACAAATTGGCAACTTCTTGTTGTGATAATAACTTCCCGTTGAGGTCGAATAATTCTATTATCATTGATTTAGAGTTATCTTCCTTCCATGAAATGTTAATGAAATCAATGAATGGGTTAGGATACACATTAACTTTCAAGTTATCACGATTTTCAAGAAAAGAGGTTCCATTTTCCCAGTTTTGCTGAAATCCTTGAGAGAGAATAGATGTACTGTTGGAGATTAGTGAAGTAACCGGTTCGCCAATAGTATAAGACATTTTAATACCTGTGTTGGTCAGTAAACCTCCACCACTCGAAATTATATCAGGTATGAGTTTTTGAGCAAAAACCTGTCCGTAAATAAAAAGCATAAAGAAAAAGAACATCATTTTTTTCATAAGTACAAAGTTTTAAGTTGAACATTTTATTTTTGATTATTTAGAGTGAATTCTATGAATTGAATTGTTCAAATAAGCTAAAAAACCACAACATAGCCATTTCTTGAGTCAATTCTTAATTGGGGCTAATTCAGGGCTAAATTAAAGGAGATCTATCTATTGATAAATCTCGGTTTAATAAAGTTCTGTTAACATGAAATCAAAGGGTTGAATGAATATGGAAAAATAATTGGTCGGATTACTAGACGTTATTATTGTAAATATCAATAAAACGATCAATCAATCAAAACAATAACGAAAATAGATTCAAACAAGTTATCAACACAACAACTTGAATCATAACAATATCTTCTTGCGGTATTGAAAAATAAAAAAACTCTTCGTTTTAAAGACAAAGAGTTTTTTAGTTAAAATATTTCGATAAAATCAATTGTCTCTCAAACATCTAACGGCATACCCTTCTGTTTTTAATCCTTCAAACATATCAATCGAATCGGTACTTGCACTTAAATGAAGGCAAATTGGCTTACTATTTTCTTCTGATATGGATGTGGACCACCAGTATCCTTCAACACCATCCGATGAGTTATAAACTCCATTTTCGCTTACATAGCCTGTATAGCCTGCTGAAAATCCGCTGGAATTATCACCGGCTCCAGTTTTCCAATTGGAATTTTTTAAATGTTTTCCTGCGTTGCTTTCATTTCCTAATGGATCGACTAATTCGCCCCAGTCCAATTTACTTGGGACATGCCATCCGGAAGGACAAATGTTTTTTGAGCAGGTTACAGCATACCAGCTATATAAGATTCCTAATCCTTTTGAATATGCTCCGGTTTCCTGATTTGACCATAGAATGCTATTGGTGCTGCCATCAGGAATATCTGTGTTATCAGCAAATTTTGTCGCCATTAAATCTGCAGCCATCCAAACCTGATCACCAATGAAAACAACCGGGTAAATGTTGTTTTCCACATCGGTTAATCCAACATTAAACGAGTAATTTTGTGCGCCCCACTCTTCTTCGTTGTCTTTTGCCCTCACTTTAATGACATAGTTGAGCGGAGTGTCCAGTGTATCTGTATAGGTTGGAGAAGTAGTCTGAATAGCTTCCTGGTTTCCTATTTTAAATTCATAAAGGACAATGGTACCATTAAGACCGGAATCGGGATCGGCAGATTTACGGGCATCAATTGTAATTTCATATCCCGAGGGAATAAATTTCTGCTCAATGGTTGCATGTATAACCGGGGCAAGGTTTTTTAAACTTGTAAAATAAATGAAAACAGTCTTTTTCTGATTCCAGGGATCGGTTATATCTATTGTAACCTTATTGGTATCGGCAACGGATAATGCCTTATATCTGAGCATACAGGTTTCCGGATCGAATGAACATTCCGAGGAGGCTGTATCAAAATTTAAAGTAAACTGACATTCTGAACTGCGTTTTATGATTAGCGTATATTTTGCTTCATTGCCGACTCTTAATGTGTCGGCATAAGCAGACTTCTCAGGATATTGATACATCAAAGAATCGGGGGCTTCTTTTATTATGGTAAAGTCTTCAAACACATCTATAATATCCAATTCCCGGTTATCGCAAGCTGTAAAAAGGATCATAAAACTTAACAATAGCAGAATTTTGCATGGCAGACAGTTCTTTTTTATTAAAACAGACATTTATAAGATCTTTTTGTTAATACTTTATAATATAGTTCTAATCTTTTCATTTAGTTTTTACATTCAGTATTTAATAATATAATTTACATAAGCATTTGTCGGTCGGGTTTCACTGGAATATTTAACATCGTTGTAACCGTCTTTGCTAAGAATATCTCCCGTATTAAAGTTTAAAGGAGCTGCGGAAAACCGCGAATCTCTGTCCCCAGATTGGGCTCCGCCTCCTTGTACTGCATAAACATTATGATCGTGAGCCTGAAAAGCATCGCTCTGTATACTTCCAGGGGCATTAGTTTGTCCTTCCCCATTTGGTGTTCTTGCACTCACATCAGGATCAAGACTCTTACCCAGAGTTACACCCCTTAGAAATTGTCCTCTCAAATCAGGAAGATTAAAAGTATTCTTCTGGTCTCCTTCTCCCCAGCTGATTCCTATAGCTTTAAAAAGCTCAGCATAAGTTGTACGGCTAACTTCACTGCTATCGCAAAGGAGCCATCCATCAGGTATACTGGAGGTATCTCCTGCAAAAGCCATAATCATTCCTGCCGGGAAACTGGACTTTACAGCATAATTAGCAATTGGAACGGAAAGAATCGGAGATGTCCCGAGCAAAGAATATGTTCTTCCTCCATTTATATCAATTTCTATTTTTAATTGATTATTTTCTTTACTCCAGTCAATAGTCAGGTAGTTACCGCTTAATACGGTGCCGGTTCCAATTTCGAGGTTTATAATTCCGAAGTCATCGGAGGTTTTGTTATACTCTTCTGTATATACTGCAGGTTCTATGCCTTGAATTATCGAAACTTTCAAACCTACATTTTTATCAGGCAAAAGATTATTATCCTTATCTCTAAGTACAGCCTGGTATTTGAAAGTTTGTACCTGAGAATAACTAATTGAAATACAATTGATGAAAATCAGAGTAATCAAATAAAGTTTTTTCATTGGTAGTGGTATTAGAGGTTATGAAATTTACTATTGATTTATTTTTGTAAGTTAATTTACTTTTTGAATTTTAAAGGTTTCTGTTTTGCCATTAGTGATGTTCTTTATCTTTAAAAGATAAATTCCTTCGGCATAATTAGAAAGATTGATTTGTTTTTCAGTAATTGAATTCGGCAAGTTTTCGGTAAGTGAATTTTTCCCGTTTAAGTCGAACAATTCAATTAGATACTCCTCTGAATGATTTGCCTGCCAGGATATAATTATTATATCCTTTGAAGGGTTAGGATAAACATTGATGCCTGATATAGCATCGGGAGATTCATGGGCGGAGATTTCATTGTTCCAGTTCTGTTGGAATCCCTGGGAACATACAGCTGTGCTTGTAGAAACTTTGCCTGTAACCGGTTCCCCTATGGTATAAGTTATTACCACATCGGTATTACTCAAAACTCCACCACCATTTGAGATAATATCCGGGGATAGTATTTGAGCATTCACTGAACCCATATAAAAAGTTGCCAAAAACAGAATAGCCAGTTTTTTCATAAGTCTGTGTTTTAGTTTATGAATCTTGAATGAAGGAATATTATGTTTATTTGTAAACAAAAGAAAAAATGAAAGTTATGAAGTTGATATATCAAATGTAAAAAAAATATTTACGTTTTGTTCCCGATTTTAAACAAACACAGCAATTTACTGAAAAATAATTCAATATTTTATGATGTAATATACATAAGCATTTCTGGGTTGTGTTTCAGATGAAGTTCTAAAGCGTTAAAGAACTAACAAACCATCACCCTGAATGCAAATATTTATTTACTGCTTTGATTTTGAGTATTGTAAGTTACGATTATTTTTAATACAACAGAAATTCACTTCCAAAAATATTTTTCCTGAAGTAGAAACAAAAAAATCCAAATCATAGATGAAACAATGTAATTTGTCATCTGGAATGTCTCTTTTCATTAACGCTTTTTTATCATGCTTTTTGGATGATGCCGAAATTTTCAAATTTTCTTAATCCTATTTTAATTATTATTAAAAAATAAACAGGCATAATTCATTGAATTCTTTTGGAAGCAGGAAATTGAAAAAACCAGAAATTTAATTCTTCTTGCCCAGTCTTAAAATCTCAATAATTTCATACTATCTTTATAAAAATAATGTCCTGGTGAACAACGATAGTCCATATTATTTCACTGATACTTCGTTTACTCTGCTAATGCAAAAGCGGATAAGAAAAGTACTGGTTTTATGCAGCGATTATGACTTTTTCACTCTCGAAGAAGATGGCCGTATCGACGAGCAGATTTTCAACGAATATGTATCCTTAAATCTTCGCTACCCACCGGTTTTTCTCCATGCCGATTCTTCCGATCAAGCCTTTAATATCATCGAAAAGGAAAATATAGATCTCATTATTCCTATGTTGAGCATAAAGGATGTTGATACCTTTCATTTTGCTAAAATGCTAAAGGAAAAATATCCGGAAAAACCCATTGTTGTGCTTACTCACTTTTCCCGAGAAGTGTCCTTGCGCCTTGAGAAGGTTGATCTTTCAGTTATCGATCATGTTTTCTGCTGGTTAGGAAATACCGATATTTTTCTTGCCATCATTAAGTTGATTGAGGATAAAATGAATGCAGACAATGACATTCTTGATGTAGGAGTACAAACCATTCTGCTGGTTGAAGATTCTGTCAGGTATATTTCATCGTATCTTCCGATATTGTATCGTATCATTCTTGAACAATCGAAAGCTTTTATTCAGGAAGCATTGAATGAACACCAAAAAATGCTCAGACGCAGAGGAAGGCCAAAAATACTTGTTGCTAAAAACTATGATGAAGCACTTTCGATTTACAATAAATACAGAACTCATATTTTAGGCATCATTTCTGATGTAAGTTATAAGATGCGTCCTGATAAGCGCGATACTATTACTAAATCCGGGTTGCAATTCTGCAGGCTTGTTAAATCGGACGATCAAAATATTCCATTTCTTTTACAATCGTCTGATTCAAAAAACGAGCCTCTTGCAAAGGAACTTGGA
>JAHEEB010001029.1 GCA_024640925.1 Bacteroidota bacterium
CCTCCAGTTGTTCATTCCAGTCTTTCCACCATTCACGCGACGACAATACCCATTTATATTGTTTTAAAAATTCTTCCAGATGGTTCTGCAACACCCTATAAAATGTAACCAAGTGGCTATCGAGATCATTTACGACCTCGTACATCGAAGGATTTTTGCGAAAGAATACCCATAATCCACCCGCAAAGACTTCACAGTATGTTTTATGTTCAGGAATAAAATCTATTATCTTTTCGGAGAGTTTGCTTTTGCCGCCAATATATGCGAGTGGACTATTCATTTCTGCCTCTCAAGTTTAACTCAAATTTAAACGATATAATATTTATGAGTAGCAGGTAAAACTGTGGTCATGTTCGCACATGATTGCCGGTGCGTTGGCGCGCACCGGCTGCTCATTTTAATTCACTTAAACACTGAGTGTAATTTCTATAAAGTTTCGGATCATCATAATTAACTGGATTTGGATTACCATCGTTGTTTATTCCAAATATTTCTGCCTGGCACGATAGTCTTTGCAACTTTTTGTAGCATATATCCGTAGGAGGTATAATTGCAGATTTATCCTTCACGTCGTAATACATCTTATACATATTCAGAGTCATGTTACACTCTGCCGGAAGTTCCGACTTCCATATCGGCCTATATGAGCAACATACAACTATGCACAACACAATAACTATCAGCATTATCACAACGGCCAATATTATTTTTTTATACATTAAAATCCTCCGATTCCGATCTTATGCCTTATCCATTCAGCTACTCCCGGATTAAATATCAAAGTTAAAACCCAGCCGAATAATAAGATTATAAGAAATGCAAAAAATTCTTTTGTACGATAGCAAATAAACCATGAAAAAAATTTCCAGGGTCCCGTAATCTCTTTGCGGGCTTTTTCTTCCTGCCTTATTTTATATTCCCTATAATCCATTTTACCCTCTATATTTTTTAATGTTAAAGTCAAGGCTTAGACGTTCAACTTTTCTTTCCAACCCCAAATGCAAACGAAAAATAGCAATCAGAATAAATCTGGCATCAGGACTTACTGTGTATCCTCCATTTTCCAGCGCGGTCAGAATGTCCTCACATTGACGTCTTGAAATATCAACAGGATCACCCATATTATACTCCGAATTGTTTATTAATCTGTCTGTCTACATCCATTATTGTTAATATGATCTGCTTGCCCTGTCCCATTGCATCATATACATACCGCACAAACTCAATGTATGCACCTGTGCTGTCCTCAAGGTATCCGTTTTTAATATTGCTATTATTCACAGGTTTGTTGCCTACAATGATGCACCCTTCGGTATCTTCAGCGTCGTTCCCTGTATGTATAAGCACATATTTATATCCGGGTACATCCTGAAGTTCGAGCATGCCGAATTTTTTTGTAAGCTCTCTGATAGCCAGATTTTTATGCTGGCAAAATCGTTCATAAAATCCGCCTTCTTTGCGCAGATCTATTTTGTATTGTCCAGCAGGTATTCGCGTCTGTCCCTGAACTTTAACGGGTCTGTAAGTGTCTTCAAGAGTATATACGTATTTGCAAGATTTAACCGCCGGATAATATAATATTCCGAGAGTGTCATTCCCGTTGTCATAAAGTCTGTTTAATAGTAAATTCATTCTGCTATGTCCTGTGCGTTTACATATATTGCAGAAATTTCTTCTTTACCATATACAAATTTAATAACCTGATCCCTGCCTGTGCTTCTTTTAATTTTTCCTGCCAGATTGTAATATCCTTTTCCTGTAAAATCAGAATACTCATTACTGAAAATCTGAAAACGCAAAGCTCCTGTTGCCAAGTAATCAACCGTAAAATTATCTGGGTTTTCGGTTCTATTTTTTGTTAAGCATATAATGCCTGATTCATTTTTTATTTGTATTATGATGTTGCTTGCGGAAGCAAGATCATTAATAGCATCCCCTGTTAATTCATCCGTACAGGTTAATATCATATCTTCCCAGTTTCCAATTGTAATTTCCATAATGTTTATCTCCGCAACAATTTGATTTATTTTTTTAATTTCTGCCTCAATTCTGTTTATCGCTTTGACGCTTGCCGTGACTCTTGCAAATTGAATTTCATTTCCCGACGCTGCAAAAACAGGAACCAACCCAACCCCTGATATTACAAGCGCAAGAATATTCACACCCGCCGTAATTTCAAAATTTAAAATGCTCCATTGCCCCGCAATTATTGTTGCTAAAATCTCAGTACTTATCGAAACAGAAAAGTTACTTATACCACCATATCCTACAATAGGCAAAACTTGAATTTCTAAAGGTATTTGA